>JAEXZK010000254.1 GCA_023451415.1 Bacillota bacterium
CGGGGGTCCAGGGAGGAGTAGGGGTCCTGGAAGATGATCTGGATGCGGGTGGTCAGGTCGTCCTTGTTTTCGGGGGCGAAGATATCCTTGCCCTCAAAGAGGATGTGGCCGTCGGTGGGCCGCAGGAGCTTGACGATGGTCTTGCCGGTGGTGGACTTGCCGCAGCCGCTTTCGCCCACCAGGCCGAAGGTTTCGCCCTCGTTGACGGTAAAAGTGATGTCGTCCACAGCCTTGACAAAGCGCTTTTCACTGCGCAGGGCGGTCTTTTTTACCTTGACGGGGTAGTAGAGCTTGAGGTCCTTGACCTCCAGCAGAGGCTTGCTCATTCTTCAGCACCTCCCTTGAATTCCTGGTACTTCCAGCAGCGGACCTTGCGCCCGTCGTCCATAGTGACCAGATCGGGCATGTGGTCGCGGCAGACATCCATGCATTCCTCGCACCGGGGAGAGAAGCGGCAGCCCTTGGGGAATTCCTGAGGGCTGGGGATGCTGCCCTTGATGTTGTAAAGCTTCTCCTGCTCCTCGTGGAGCTTGGGGATGGACTTGAGCAGGCCCACGGTGTAGGGATGGAGGGGCTTCTTGTAAATGGATTTGACGTCGGAGTACTCCACAGCCTGGCCGCCGTACATGACCATGACATTTTCGGCGGTCTGGGCGACGATGCCCAAGTCGTGAGTGATGAGGATGATGGCGGTGCCGGTCTTGTCCCGCAGGTCGGTGAGCAGCCGGAGGATCTGGGCCTGGATGGTGACGTCCAGGGCGGTGGTGGGCTCGTCAGCGATAAGGATCTTGGGATTGCAGGCCAGGGCCATGGCGATCATGACCAGCTGGCGCATGCAGCCGGAAATCTGGTGGGGGTAACACTCCACGTTCTTTTCGGGGTCGGGGATGCCCACCAGCCGGAGCATCTCAACGGCACGCTCCCTGGCCTTGGCTTTGGTATAGTTCTGGTGATAGATCAGGGATTCCATGATCTGGTGCCCCACGGTAAAGACGGGGTTCAGAGAGGTCATGGGCTCCTGGAAGATCATGGAGATCTCATCGCCGCGCACCTGGCGCATCCTCTTTTCGGAGGCCTTGCACAGGTCCTCGCCGCGGTAAAGGATTTCGCCGTCGATGATCTTTCCCGGAGGGTTTTTGATGAGCCGGAGGATGGACAGGGAGGTGACCGACTTGCCACAGCCGCTCTCGCCCACGATGGCCAGAGTCTCGCCGTCATTGAGGGTAAAGTCCAGGCCGTCCACGGCGGGGACGACGCCCTCCTCGGTGTAAAAGTAGGTTTTCAGGTTTTTTACCTGCAAAATGGTTTCAGACATATGCTCCCCTCCTTAGCTGTTCTTCAGTTTGGGATCCAGTGCGTCCCGGAGACCGTCGCCCACCAGGCTGAAGCTCATGACCACAAGGGTGATGGCGATGCCGGGGATGAAAACAGCCAGAGGATATGCCCGGATGACGTCGCGGCCGGTGCTGAGCATGGCGCCCCATTCAGGATCGGGGGGCTGCACGCCCAGGCCCAGGAAGGACAGGGAAGAAGCGGTGAGGATGGCGGTGCCCAGGTTAAGGGTGATGTTGACGATGATTTGGGACACGGCGTTGGGGATGATGTGGGTAAAGATGATCCGGGAGCTGGAAGCGCCCATGACCTGGCAGGCCTGGATGTACTCGGCGCCCTTGTTGGCCATGACGATGCCGCGGACCATCCGCGCAATGGAGGGGATGGAGAAGATGGCGATGGCAATGGCCGTGTTCTGGGTGCCGTTGCCCAGGATGGCCACAACGGTGATGGCCAGCAGAAGGCCGGGGAAGGCCAGCAGGATATCCACGACCCGGGAGACCAGGGTGTCCACCCAGCCGCCAAAGTAGCCGGCGCAGACGCCCATGAGCACGCCGATGGCGCAGCCGCTGAGGACGCCGGTAAAGCTGAGGGTCAGGGAGACCCGGGCGCCGTAGATCATCCGGGTAAAGGTGTCGCGGCCCAGATAATCGGTGCCGAACCAGTGCTCACTGGAGGGCATCTTGTACTTATTGACCAGGTCCTGAGCCAAAGGGTCCTGGGTGCAGAGCATGGGGCCAAAGATGGCGATGAGGAAAAAGAAAATCAGGACAATGGCGCCGATGACCGAAACCTTACGGCGGAGAAAACGTCTGAAAATGGTTCCTTTCACGTCAGTCCCTCCTTTTATTCATATTTGATGCGGGGATCGACCAGAGCATAGATCAGGTCCACCGCGGTGTTGACCACAACGAAGGTGACGGCCAGTACCAGGATGCAGCCCTGGACCGCAGGATAGTCACGCTTGGAGACCGAGTCCACCACGAAGCGGCCCACGCCCTTGATGGAAAATACCGTTTCCACAATGGCCGAGCCGGCCAGCAGAGAGCCGAACCGCAGGCCGATGGCGGTAAGGATGGGGATCAAAGCGTTCTTCAGCGTGTGGGAGAAGGTGATGATCCGGGCGGGAATGCCCCGGGACCGGGAGGTCCGTATGTAATCCTGGCTGATGATATCCAGCATGGAGGACCGGGTGGTCCGGGCGATAAAGCCTACCGCCTGGGTACCCAGGGTGACGATGGGGAGGACCATCCGCTCCGGGGAGACAGAGCCCATGCTGGGCAGCCAGCCCAACTGGAGGGTGAAAATCAACATCAAAATCAGAGCAAGGAAGAAGGACGGGGTGGAAACCGCCAGCATGGACAGGGCCATGATGAAGTTATCCCAAAACTTGTTGTGATAGACCGCAGCCAGGATGCCAAAAAGGATGCCGGCGATGGAAGCCACTACAATGCCTCCGGCGGCCAGGATCAGCGTGTTGGGATACCGGTCGGCCAGTTCCTCCGCCACCGGGTTGCCGGTGACGATGGAGGTCCCCAGATCGCCGTGGAAGAGCTCGTTCATAAAACGGATGTACTGCACGGGCAGGGGATCGTTGAGGCCCAGGCGCTCCCGTTCAAACTCCACCATTTCCTGAGGGACGTCGATACCCAGCATGTTCTTGACAGGATCGCCGGGGATCATCCGCACCATGAGGAAGACGATGAGAGAGAGGACCAGAAGCATGGGGATCAGCTGAAGTATCCTTTTGAGGACATATTTGATCAATGTCTACACCTCCAGAAAGTGTCCTGAATCTTATATAAACGGGCGGGAAAGGGAACCCCCTGCCGCCCGGCCGAGCCGTCAGACAGAAATTTGTGCTGAAAAAACATGCAAGACAAATTTTGTGCGCAAATCACATACAGTAAAACGTTAAAAATTTAAATCGGTGATAGTTCTTGGTTCAAAAAAGTACGGAGAGATTGATGTTTCACACAAAGAACAAGCCGCAAATATGGGAAAATCAACAAAGCTCTAGGTGAAGTCTCCGTGATATAATAGAAAATGCTGAGGCGTGCAAAGGAAATACAATGTTGACAGATCGCGGAAAGAAATTTATACTGGGGATAATATAAATACATTGTATACACTTTTGCACACGAATTCAAGCCCTAATTTTATAGAAAGGGGTGAGACGGTTGGAAAAGAAGTTAAACGAGAGTTCTGAACTGGTGGATCTGCTCCGGCGGGCCATCATTACAGGAGAGCTCAAACCCCGGGAAAGGCTCATCGAGACCGCCCTGGCGGAAAAGTATCATGTCAGCCGTACGCCGGTGCGGGAGGCCATCAAACATCTGGAGGCCCTGGGCCTGGTGACCCTGGAGCGGTACAAGGGCGCAGTGGTGGCGGACATCAATCTGGACGAGATCCGGGAGATGCAAATCGTCCGGGCCAATCTGGAGGGCCTGGCCGCTTCTCTGGCCGCCACCCGGCTGGAAGATGAGGACCTGATCCGTCTGGAGGCCTTTGAGCGGGAGATGGAATACGCCGCCCGGGAGGGGGACATCCAGCAGTTCTCCGCTTACAACGAAAACTTCCATCAGCTTTTTTACTGGGGCAGCGGCAACCGGTACCTTTATAACACCATCCTGGGCCTCCTCAAGAGGTCCTGGCATGAGCCCAGCACCTCCTGGAAGGGCCTGGGCGACGTTCCGCTGACCATCCAGGGCCACAAAAGGATCCTGGCGGCGCTGCAGGAGCGCAATCCGGAGAAGGCAAGAGCAGCTGCGGAGCAGCATATCCTGGACGCCGTCAACCTTCACGACCGGATGAACCAGAACGGCGAGCCGGTGTCGGACCTTCATCTCCTTTTCCGGGCGTACTGAGAGACCCGAAAACATCCGATACATAGCACATAAATAAAGTTGGCTGAGCACAGGGGACCTCTTCGGGAGCGCTGTCTGTTTGGATGGGCGCCCCGGGGCGTCCCCCCTTGCTTTACACCCGGGCAGTCCGCCCGGAAAATGACTTTTGGAGGTACATATTATGAAAAAGATCACCTTGACAAAGTCCCAGGAAGAACGGGCTCAGGAGCTCCACTATTCCTCCCTGATCATCGACGGCCTCTGCGGCAATATGACCAACCCGGAGCCCCCGGAGCGGGATGGGAAAAGCTATTTGCAGCGGCTGGAGGAGTCGGGAGTCCGGGCCATGAATATCACCATGACCGCCGCCAACGACGGCTTTGAGGCCACTCTCAAAACTTTTTTTGCTTATTTTAATATGTTTGACTACTTCCCCGACCGGGTGATGCAGGTGCGGACCGCCGCCGACCTGGAACGCTGCCACAAGGAGAAGAAGATCGGCGTCATCTTTGGCTGTCAGGGGTCCGAGATGGTTGGCAAGGACTTCTACCGCTGGACCATCCTGCGGAACCTGGGGCTGCGCATCTGCCAGATCGCTTACAACGAGCCCTGCACCCTGGCTTCGGGCTGCATGGACCCCAAAAACGGCGGGTTGACCTTTTACGGCATTCAGGCTGTCAAGGAGATGAACCGCCTGGGGATCGTGGTGGACCTTTCCCACGTGGGGGAGCGCAGCTCCCTGGAAGCCATTGAGCTAAGCACAAAACCCTGCATCTTCAGCCATTCCAACGCCAAATCCGTCACCCCCACCACCACCCGGAACCTCACAGACGAGATGATCAAGGCCGTGGCCGCCAAGGGCGGCGTGGTGGGTCTCAGCTCCCATGCCTTCCTCTGCCACCATGAGCTTGGAGTCCAGCCCACCCTGGAGGACTATATGGATCACTTTGAGTATATGGCCAAGCTGGTGGGCACGGACCATATCGGCATCGGCACCGATATGTTCGAATACTATACAAAGTTCTACTGGGAGACCCACACCAAACTGTTCTATGACAGCCCCTGGTTCTTTGAGACCGTGTTCAACGCCGACCTCAAGCGGGTGGACCAGTACATCAATGTCACCAGGGGCCTGGTGGCGCTGGGCTTCTCGGATGAGGACATCCGCAAGATGCTGGGGCAGAACTTCCTCCGGGTCTTCCGGGAAGTATGGGGGGAATGAGCCATGGCAGGGACGACTTACTTTGGCTTTGACCTCATCGATGTAATCTCCAGAAGGCTCCTGCCCGGTAGCGCCATGACGGTGGAGAAAGGCAGGATCACCTGGGTGGGGGAAGCGGCCTCCCTGGCCCCGGAGCAGAAGCGGGACGGCGTGGACCTCACCGGCAGGACGGTGATGCCCGGTATGTTCAACTGCCACGCCCACGCCCTGGCCACCCCCATTGCCAATCCGGTTTCCCTCAACTGGGAGGACCCCGCCAAATTTGCCCTCCGGGGCCTTAACCACCTGCAGCAGCACCTGAAGTCCGGCGTCACCTTCGTTCGGGACATGAACGGCCGCAAGCAGGCGGAGGTGGGGCTGCGGGACGCCATCAACGAGGGTATCGTCCTGGGCCCCCACTACTACATCAGCCGCCAGTGCCTCTGCATGACCGGCGGCCACGGCAGCAACACCGGCATGGAGTGCGACGGCCCCGACGACTGCCGCCGGGCGGCCCGGGAACAGATCAAATACGGCGCGGACCTGATCAAGATCATGGCCAGCGGCGGGATGATGTCCCCCGGCATGGAGGCGGCCTCCGCCCAGCTCAACGAGGACGAAATGCGGGCTGCCATCGAAGAGGCCCACAAGGCGGGCAAAAAAACCGCCACCCATGCCCACGGAGCCCCTGCCATCAAGAGCGCCATCCGGGCGGGGATCGATTCGGTGGAGCATGGCTCCTTTATGGATGAGGAGTGCATCGAGATGCTCCTCAAATACGACGTTTGGCTGGTGCCCACCATCTCGGTGGAC
>JAEXZK010000001.1 GCA_023451415.1 Bacillota bacterium
CCTCCAGGCAGTGCTGGGCAGCCGGAATTATAAGTTCGCTTTCTATGTCTTCGGCTTCCTGATGATGACGGGCGCCCTGCTGGGCCGCCTTATCTGCGGCTGGCTCTGCCCCTTCGGCCTCATCCAGGACCTGCTCCACAAGATCCCCCTGGGCAAAAAGTTCCAGAAACTGCCCGGGGACCGCTGGCTCAAATGGCTCAAGTACGCCATACTGGCCGGGTTTGTCATCCTCCTCCCCCTTTATGTGGTGGACATCGTGGGCCAGGGGCAGCCGTGGTTCTGCAAATATATCTGCCCCTCCGGCACCCTGACGGCGGGCATCCCCCTGGTGCTTTCCAACACCGGGCTCCAGGCCGCGGTGGGCTGGCTCTTTGCCTGGAAGAACCTGGTCCTGCTGGTGCTGGTGCTGCTGTCCGTGGTTGTCTACCGCCCCTTCTGCCGGTATCTCTGCCCTCTGGGGGCGGTGTACGGGATATTCAATCCCATCGCCTTCTACCGGTTCCAGGTGGACGGGGAGAAGTGCACCTCCTGCGAGGCCTGCCAAAGGGCCTGCAAGCTGGACATCCCCGTCTGGCAGAAGCCCAACAGCGCCGAATGCATCCGCTGCGGGGACTGCCGCAGGACCTGCCCCCACGGGGCTATTTCCACCACCTTCCAGCGCCGCCCCGCCGCGCCGGAAGCGCATCCGGAAGCAAAGCCGGGAAAGGAGAACCTATGACACATTTTCTGTTCGCTACCGTATTCCTCTTTGCGGGGCTGGCGGCCGCGGCCGCGGTGCTGGTGACCAACATCTTCCGCCTCCTCCGCACCCCGCAGCGGTTCTACCCCCTCCTCTACCTGGGGGTCTCCGTCCTCACCGCCGCCTCCCTGCTGCGCACCCTGGCCCGGCAGAGCACCGGCATCGCCTGTGCCATGGCCCCCGGCCGCACCATGTTCCTTTACGGCGGGCTGATCCTGCTGCACCTCTATTTTCTGTGGGACTCCCTCCGGTCTATGAAGGGGGCGGAGGGATGACCAGCGAATTTTCCGTGGCGGTCCACGCCCTGGTTTATCTGGGGCACCGGACCGGCACCCACTCCAGCGAAGCCCTGGCGGAAAACGTATGCACCAACCCCGCCCGCATCCGCAAGGTGATGGCACGGCTGAAAAAGGCCGGGCTGGTGGAGACCAAGGAGGGGGCCGAGGGCGGCTATCACTTCGACCTGGACCCCGCCGGGGTCACCCTGCGGCAGGTGGCAGAGGCCGTGGACAAGCATCTGGTGTCCGCCGCCTGGCGGCCCGGCAGCCGGGAGCTGCCCTGCCTCATCGCATCCGGAATGGCCGGCGTGCTGGATGGCATCTACCATGAGCTGGACCTGCTCTGCCTGGAGCGGCTGTCCCGGATCACCATCCGGGATGTGGAGGAACGCATCTTTCATCCCCCGGGAGGGGAAACGCACACACCTTGAAAAGCGCAGAAGAGCCGGAGGCCCATGGGCCTCCGGCTCTTTTTGTCCCGCGGCCCGGTCAGTACCGGTTGTCAAAGATGCGGGTGGATTTTTTCTCGCTCCGGGGCAGATCCCCCACCCCCACGGGCTTGATGACGGCGGTGATGCCGATACGGGCCTTGAAGGTATCTTTCAGCCCGGCCTCAAAGGCCTTGCGGTCCACCCCGCCCTCGGTCTCCACAAAAAGGGTGAGGATGTCCTTGCCGTTGAGATGGTCGATCATCACCTGGTACTCGCTGGAAGCCCCGGGCACATCCCGGAGGAGCTCGTCGATCTGGCTGGGGAAGATATTGACCCCCTTCACCTTGACCATATCGTCGGTGCGGCCGATGAGGGTGTCGATGCGGGGATAGGGGCTGCCGCAGGGGCATTGGCCGGGGAGGAACCGGGTCATATCGTGGGTGCGGTAGCGGATCAGGGGGGCCCCTTCTTTTTTCAGGGTGGTGATGACCAGCTCACCGATCTCCCCGTCGGGGACATTTTTGCCGGTCTTGGGGTCGATGATCTCAAAGTAAAGGTAATCATCCCAGAAGTGCATCCCGCACTCATGGTCGCAGCTGATGCCGATGCCGGGGCCGTACACCTCGGTGAGGCCGTAGATGTCGTAGAGCTGGACGCCCAGCTCCGCGGCGATGCGGCGGCGCATCTTCTCTCCCCAGCGCTCCGAGCCTATGAGGGCCTTGCGGAGATGGATCTTGTCGCCGATGCCCCGCTTGGCGATCTCCTCCGCCAGCAACAGGGCGTAGGAGGTGGTGGCAGTGAGGACCGTGGAGCCCATGTCCATCATCATCTTCAGCTGTTTGTCGGTGTTGCCCGGGCCCATGGGGATGGTCATGGCCCCCAGCAGTTCCGCCCCGGCCTGGAAGCCGATGCCCGCCGTCCACAGGCCGTAGCCGGGGGTGATGTGCACCCGGTCCCGGTTGGTGACACCCGCGGTCTCGTAGCAGCGCTTGAACATCAGCGCCCAATCCTCCACATCCCGCCGGGTGTAGGGGATGATGACCGGGGTTCCGGTGGTGCCGGAGGAAGAATGGATGCGGACGATCTCCTCGTCGGGCACAGCCTGGAGGCCCAAGGGATAGGCCTCCCGCAGGTCCCCCTTCCAGGTGAAGGGCAGCTTCTCAAAATCCTCCTGGGACTGGATGGCGTCCACATCCACACCATCCAGCTTGGTGTGGTAAAAGCCGTCCTGGGCGGCCAGCTTTTTCAGCTGCGCCTTGATGAGGTCGAACTGTTCCTGCTTCATTTTCATAAAAAGCCACTCCTCCGATAATCTGTTCACTGGGCGTTGGGTCTTCCTGCCGGTGCGAGGGGGCGGGTGACCCGCCGCAGCCGGCGGCTTCATCTGCAAGGCGGGAAGGACATCCCCTGTATTCCCAGCACTTTGCAGGCAGAGCAGGCTGCTGTAAACGGAATCACCCGGGCCCGGGGCCTTGGGAAACATCCGGATACGACAAAAAGCGCCTGTCCTTCTGCAAGGACAGGCGCTGGCCTGCGGTACCACCTTGGTTGGCGCTCCTTCTTGGGGGAGACGCCCTCTCTGCAGGAACGCCAACACGTTCCCCGCCCTGTAACGGGGGCTGCCGTCGCGGGATACTAAGCCATCCGGCTTTTCGCCGCGCCCTCGGGAGTCCATTTATCCGCCCCGCTCCCGGCCGGGCTCTCAGCTTCCCCGGCTCTCTGCGCGCGCGCCTGCGGTTTTATCTCTCCGTCATCGGTTTTTTTCATTAAAGCACTTTGCGGCAATAAAGTCAAGCCCCTGGAGGGAAAATTTGCCCGTCAGCCCGCGGAGGCCCCGCCCAGGGCCAGGGCTTTCCTGTTCATCTCCAGGTACCGCTCCGGCACCCCGGCGG
>JAEXZK010000039.1 GCA_023451415.1 Bacillota bacterium
ATGCTCAGCGGCATGCCCACAGGGATCACCGATCTGTTTTACAACACTCTGTCCTGTTACAGCTGGCTGGAAGGCGCCAAAAAATTTAATGTTGCCGCCGCGCCCTTCCTCTGGGACAGCCACGAAGAACTGCAGGCGTTCCTGGATTCCGAAATGGTCCAGCAGTGGTTTGACGAAGCGGCAAAAGCCACCGGCGTCCGCGTGCTGGCTGCGGCTGGCGAACTTCCCCCCAGACAGCTGACCTCCAACAAACCGGTGGAGACTGCCGCCGATTTTGCGGGACTCAAGGTCCGGACCGCCGAGTCCGCCATTGTGCAGCAGACCATGAAAAAGCTGGGAGCCACTCCCGTCGTCGTCCCCTTTGCCGACCTGTATCTGGCCCTGCGTCAGGGGACTGTGGATGCCCAGGAAAATAACTTTGTCACCGTCAAGAACAACAGCCTTTACGAAGTGCAGAAGTACTTTATGAAAACCGATTATATCCGTGACGTAAGCGCCATTTTTATCAGTGAAAAGCTGTGGCAGGAGCTCTCCCTCCAGCAGCAGGAGCTGCTGAAAAAGGCTGCGATGGAAGCAGTTACCTTTGAGTCTGAGCAGATTGCCGCCCAGCTGGACGCGACCATGGAATTCCTCGATGAGAAGATGACCTACGTCGAGGTAGACGTCAACTCCATCCAGGAGAAGCTTGGTACCGATATCTACAAAGAATTTGACGCCGCGGGCGACCTGTGGCCCACCGGCACCATCGACCAGGTTATGGAGTTTAAGTCCTCCTATCAGAAGTAACACGCCAAGGAAAGAAGGGGGCGCTGGAAGGGCCAGACGCTCCCTTCTCCCGGAACTCTGCTGTGTTTTTATCTGATTGTCTGTCTGCCCACTGAAGAGGGCGGTGCAAAAAGGGAGGGAAATTATGGCGATACTCATTGTTTTTTTGCTGATGTTTCTATTGATGTTTTTGGGGATGCATGTTTTTGTATCCATGGCGGTGGCGGGCGTCTGCTACCTGCTGGGCACTGGCAACGGGCCCCTGGCAATGATTTCAAACAGCATGGTCAACGGCCTTTCCAATATGTCGCTGATGGCAATCCCGTTTTTTATCCTGGTGGGCGAACTGATGAACATTTCCGGCATGACCGACCGGCTGCTGAAGTTCTCCATGTTTTTTATCGGCAAATTCAAAGGCGGCCTGGCCCATGCCTGTATTGTAGTCAACGTTATTTTTTCTCTTGTTTCCGGCTCCGGTCCGGCGGACGCTGCGGCCATTTCTCCCGTGCTGCTGCCCAAGATGAAGGAGGAAGGGTATCCCGAGGACTTTTCGGCCGCGTTAAACGCCGCAGCCGCAGTACTTGGGCCAATCATCCCTCCGGGGATCCCTATGGTCTTTTTGGCCCTGATCACCAATCTTTCGGTGGGAAGACTGTTTTTTGGAGCGCTGCTGCCTGGGCTGATCATGGCCGGCGCGCTGCATATTCTGGTTATCTTCAAGATCCGCAAAATGAACCTGAAGCAGCAGGAATCCCAAATGACATGGAAGGGCTTCTGGGATGTGCTGCGGGAATCCTCCTTGTCCCTGATCGCCCCTATCATCATTATCGCAGGGGTGTTTACCGGCGTGGCAACCGTTACGGAGGTGGCGATCCTGGCTACGGCCTATGTGCTGGTGATCGGCATCTTTGTCTACAAGACCGTCGCACTCAAGGATATGTACGAGGTGTTCAGAAGCACTGCGCTCTTTTCCTCTATCATTATGGCGCTCTTTGCGGTATCGGGCATCTTCTCTTATCTTATCGCAGTGGAGGGCCTGGGCGAAACTTTGGTGGAGCTTGTCAACGCATACCATGTGACCCCCTTTATGTTCCTGTTCCTGATCAATATTTTCTTCCTGTTCTTAGGCATGATCATGGACGCCACGCCGGCAATGCTGATTTTTGGCCCTCTGCTGCTCCCGATTTCTGAGCAGTTGGGCATCGACTCCATCCATTTTGGCATGGTGATGATCTGCAACTTGATGATCGGCCTGGTTACACCTCCGGTGGGCGGGCTGCTCTTTATCGAATCCAAGCTTTCCGGCCTGTCCTTTGAGCGGATTGCCAAGGCTTCGGCTCCCTTTATCGTGGCGCTGATGGCATCCCAGATTATCATTACATACGTTCCCGGTGTGGTCACCTGGATTCCTAATATGATCTTTGGAGGTTAATGGTATGAAACGAGTATTGGATCATATTGCATCGGTTCAGGGACACGTCGCCGGCATACTGTTCCTGCTGGTTTTTGCCATCAATACCATGGAGATTATCAGCCGGACTTTCTTCAATCATTCCTTCCTGTGGGTATCGGACATCAGCACCATCTGCATTGTATGGATGATCTTTTTGGGGATGGCCATCGGGGTGTACCACCGCGAGCATATCCGCATGGAGATCCTGCTTGCAAAGTTCCCGCCGAAAGTCCGCTGCGTCGTTGAGATTGCGATTACCCTTATCACCTTCGCCTTTTTTATCATGCTCTTTGTCACCGGCCTGGAGACAGCCGCTCAAAAGAAGGCTCTGATTTTCCCCAGTATCCAGTGGTCTCTGCTTTGGGCCTATTCGGCGCTGCCTGTTTTTGCGCTGTCGTCGGCAGTCTTTATGATCCCCGAGCTGCTGGATCTGTTCCACGGCAAGGTGGAGGAACCCCAGCCCGAGGCGGCGGATATGAGATTCCTGTAAGCTTTGCCGGTGTCCACAGGCGCCGGGGAAATAAGAAACAAAAAGAAACCAAAAGGGACGGGGGGCGTTTCCATCAACAGGAAAACCGGAGAGGTAACGGTTTATGACGTTGCCCGGGAAGCTAAAGTCTCAGTCTCCACGGTATCCAAGGTGCTGAGCGCGTCCGATTATCATGTCGCCGAAAAGACAAGGCGGCATATCCTGGAAGTCGCCAAGGCGATGCAGTACAGCAAGCTGTACCAGGCCTATGCAAAACGGGAACATATCAAAACCAGTGTTGCGGTCATCGTGCCCAACATTCTCAACCCGTATTATGCATCGTTGGTGACCGGGCTGGAGGGCGCACTGCAGGCCGGGGGGATGCAGATGGTGCTGTATAACAGCCGCAACGACTGGGAGCTGGAGGTAAAATATGCCGGCCAGCTTCTCAATGAAAATTTTGCCGGAGTCATCATCGCCTCCATCTGCGCCCACCATGAACACATCAACAAGCTGATCCATAAGGGGATCAAGGTACTGGCCTTTGAACAGCAGGTGGATCTAAAGTGCAACCGCGTCTGCTTTAACTACAAGAAGGGCGGCTTTATGGCTACGGATTTCCTGCTGCAAAAGGGCAAACGGAAGATCGGCTTCATCTCGTCTCCCCTGACGCGGCCCAGCCGGAAGCAGGTGTACGAGGGCTTCCTCCAGGCTTTCCACAAACGGGGCCTGGAGCCGGAGCCCAAGTATATCCGGATCGCCCAAAAGGAAGAAATCACCCCCAACGAGCTTTTTGAATACCAAAACGGGATGGAGCAGGTGCAGGAAATGATCCGTACCGACACGGTGCCCGAGGCGATTTTTTCCATCAACGACCTGACGGCCATTGGCGTGATGAAGACGCTGCAAAACAACGGATACCGGATCCCCGGAGACGTTGGGGTTGTGGGTTTTGACAATATTTATCTGTCCACCATGGTCCTGCCCACCCTCACCACCATCGAGCAGTCCACCTACGAGCTGGGCAGCCTGGCGGCGGAAATCCTCATCGGGAGCATCCATGATCCCGGACGCAACGAGGTTTCCATCATGCTGGAGCCCAAGCTGATTGTGAGAGAATCGGTATGAAGCCGGAGCATCCATCTATTTTGAGAGGAGACTAGGGTTTATGAGCAAAGAGATCAGACAATACAAGGAAACCATCATCGGGATTTTTGATAAGATCGAAGCACAGTCGGAGACCATTGCCAAGGCCGCCGAGGTGATGGCCGACGCCATCGCCAGGGATGAGGTCATCCATGTAGTGGGTACCGGCGGCCACTCCTGTATGGCGGCGGAGGAGCTCCTGTGGCGTGCGGGCGGCCTGGCCCCCATCAACGCGGTGCTGGACGCCGGCGTCAACCTGGTCCATGGGGCCAAGCGCAGCAACATCATCGAGCGGTGCGAGGGCTATGCCAAGACGCTGTTCGCCTCTTACAGCATGGGTGAAAAGCCCGGCGAGGTCATCATCATTGCCAACGCATACGGCATCAACGCCATGACCATCGACACTGCCCTGGAGGCCAAGAAGCGGGGAATGACGGTGATCGCCGTCACCGCCAAATCCTTTGGCGACAACGTCCCTCCGGGGGCAAAAGCCCGCCATTCCACCAATAAAAACCTCTATGAGCTGGCGGACATCTTTGTGGACTGCAGCCTGCCCTATGGCGACGCGGTGGTGGAGCTGGAAGGCATGGATCAGCGTGTTGCCCCCACTTCCACCTTCTGCAACGCTTTTACAGTCAACTGCCTGGTGATTGAAACCGTCAAGGCGCTGCTGGCCAGGGGGATCACGCCTCCGGTGTGGATCAGCGCTAACATGCCTGGCGGCGACGAGGCCAACAAGGCCCTGGAGCAAAAGTATTTCGGAAGGATCAAACACCTGAAATAAATGACTGGCGGGAGGAAATTGTTGTGTCCTGTGTCTGTAAAACGGTAGACTGCTTGCAGGTGCAAGTGTACGATACAAGAGAGGAGATGGGAGCCGCTGCGGCGTCCCAGGCCGCGGAGTATCTGCGTATGCTGGGCCGGGAAAAGGAAGAAATCAATATCCTGTTTGCGGCGGCCCCGTCTCAGCACGAATTCCTAAAAGAGCTGGCAGGGGAAAAGGATGTCCCCTGGCATAAGGTAACGGCCATGCAGTTGGACGATTACATAGGGATCGCCCCGGATGCGCCCCAGCGTTTCTCCAACTTTCTTGCCCGGGAATTCTTTGACCATATTCCGCTGGGGAGCCGGCTGATGATCGACTCTCAGGCGGAGGACGTCCCCCGGGAGATCCTCCGTTACACCCAGATTCTGCAAAGCCATCCTGTTGACGTTTCCTTCATCGGTATTGGAGAAAATGGGCACATCGCCTTTAACGACCCCGGCGTGGCAGACTTTTTTGACCCCGCATGGTGCAAGGAGATACAGCTGGAGAAGAAATCCCGCATACAGCAGGTGAATGACGGATGCTTTGCCAGCCTGGACCAGGTTCCTTCCTCGGCCATCACGGTGTCCATTCCGGCAATACTGCGGGCGCCCAGAGTGTTCTGCATGGTGCCGGGAAAAACAAAGGCCGAGGCCGTCAGAGCCACCCTGTGCGGAGCGGTGCTTCCCGGCTGCCCCGCCACTGCGCTCCGGGTGCACAAGCAGGCCGTTCTCTACATCGACCGCGATTCGGCAGCCTTGCTGTAGGAGGAAATCATGGAAGCGGAGATCATAAAAAGCAGCCGTATATTGACCCCGCAAGGGGA
>JAEXZK010000082.1 GCA_023451415.1 Bacillota bacterium
AACAAAAAGGCCGGCGTCCTGGGGACGCCGGCCTTTTTCTGTCGCCGGGGGTCTCC
Organism: Bacillota bacterium; assembly: GCA_023451415.1. Lineage (GTDB taxonomy): Bacteria > Bacillota > Clostridia > Oscillospirales > Ruminococcaceae > Angelakisella. Next base: position 57 of record JAEXZK010000082.1, read on the forward strand.
TCCGCCAAGGCGGAGATGTGGAAAAGGCTGCCGCCTGCGGGGACAGCGGCAGGGCCCTTACCGGGCCCGGTAAGGCCGTCCCGCCGTGCTGGTGGTCATGGCTGCTTCTGGAGCGCCCCGCCAAAAATCACATGCTTCAGTGCCAGATCCCGGTCAAGGATGAGTATGTCGGCCTGCTTCCCTGCCGACAATGTGCCCACCTCGCCGTCCAGGCCCACCGATCTGGCCGGGTTCACCGTCGCGGCCTTTAGGGCGCTCTCCAGTTTTATCCCAAACTGCACCGCCCTGCGCAGGCAGTCGGCCAGCACCGTGATGCTGCCGGCCAGGGCGCCGTTTTCGATGGTGGCCGCCCCGTTGGATACCGTGACGGTCTGGCCGCCCAGGTCGTACCGGCCCTCCGGCATCCCGCAGGCGCGCATGGCGTCGCTGATGAGACACACCCTGTCGTCTCCAAACAAGCGGAATGCCGAGCGGACCATGGCCGGATGGATGTGCAGCCCGTCGCAGATCAGCTCCACATAGGCATTGGAGTCTGCCGCCGCGCCGACGATCCCGGGCTCCCGGTGATGGAAGGCGGGCATCCCGTTGAAGAGATGGGTGATGTGGTCCGCACCGCAGGCCAAAGCTTTGGCGGCGGTGTCATACCCGGCGCAGGAATGGGCCAGGGACACATGACAGACCGCAGAAGCTTTCCGGACAAATTCCAGGCCGTCCTCCGTCTCCGGAGCCACCGCCACTGTTTTGATGCCGCCGCCGCTGGCCTCGTTGAGCCTGGCAAACATCTCGAAATCCGCCGGGATGATGTACTTTTCATTTTGGGCCCCCCGCTTTTCCACATTGAAAAAGGGGCCCTCCATATTGATGCCCCGGAGCGCGGCCATCCCCGGCCCGGCTTTGCCGATATAGGGCCGGGCCGTTTGATAGATGCCGGAAAGGCGCTCCTCCGGCAGGGCCATGGATGTACCTAGGAAGCTGGTGACGCCCTGGGCCAGAAGGAACCGGGACATGGTCTCAATCGCTTCCGGGGTGCCGTCGCTGAAATCCGCCCCCATGGCCCCATGGATATGAATATCCACCAGGCCGGGGACCACATAGCACCCGTCCGCACGGAGCACACCTGCGTCTGTGCCGGGCAGGCATTCCCCCAGCGCGGAGATCGTTTCCCCATGTGTTTCGATATCCAGCCGCCGGAATATGCCGTCTTCGCAAAAAAGCGTTCCACCGGTGACGCGCATCCCCATTCTCCTTTCCCGATGGCCTCCGGCCTCCTCAGCCGCTGGAGGTTTACCGGAACATATCTTTTTTAATAAGAATGATGGCGGCGATGAGGCTGATGACGATAGAAAGCACCACCGGGAACCACCAGAACTGGTCCATGGGCATCCCGCCAGCAATGTTCATTCCGTAAAAGCTGGAGACAATGGTTGGGATGGACATAACGATGGTGATGGCCGCCAGTATCTTCATGACGATGTTGAGGTTGTTGGAGATAATGGACGCAAAAGCATCCATGGTCCCAGACAGGATGCTGGTGTAAATATTACACATCTCTATGGCCTGCTTGGTCTCAACCAGCACATCCTCCAGCAGGTCCTGGTCCTCGTCATACAGCTTAATGATCCGGCCGCGGAGGATCTTTTCCATGGTGATCTCATTGCTCTTGAGGGAGGTACTGAAGTAGACCAGGGATTTTTCCAGCCCCAGGAGCTGGATGAGCTCCTTGTTCCTCATGGACTTGTGGAGCTGGCGCTCGGTGTAAGAGGAAATCTTGTCGATCTGCTTCAGGTAGGTGAGATAACGGGTGGCAATGCGGAAAAGCAGGGACAAAAGGAACCGGGTCCGCAGATGGGTGGTAACATTTTTGACCATACCGTCGGCCATCTCGCTGACCACCTGGTGGGGCCGGGTAGAGATGGTCACCACATAATCCGGGGTGAGGATGATGCCCATGGGCAGGGTGGAATACTGGATGGTTTTCTCATCCTGGCGCTCGGCGGTGGGCAGGTCGACGATGACCAGGGTCTGGTCCTCCTCGCTTTCAATACGGGAGGACTCCTCCTCGTCCAGTGAGGACCGCACAAAATCCGCATCCAGGCCCAGTTCCCCCGTGAGGAACTCCAGCTCCTGCTGGGTAGGCGCCACCGCCGAAACCCAGCATCCTTCGCAGAGGGACTCCACCTGCTCCAGGCGGCTTCCCTCGGTCTTGTAAAAGTTCAGCATAGGCTGGCTATTCTCCTTTCCTATCGGGAGAAGCCGCGCCCGGCAAGGCCCGCTCTCCCGATCTCAAATAATCGTATACTGCCGCCAGGGTCGGTACTCAAAGCCTTGCCACCTCCTACTGTCGTTACGCTGATTTCTTCAAAAGAAAAGGGCCTGTCTCTTAGTTTGCAGACCCTTGTTTATTATATACCAAGGAGCGGTTCAATTGCAACCGCCAGCTTCCAAAAAAATGGTTTTTTCTTTGCTTTGGCGGCATACTAAGGGAAGTATTTTATCTGAATGGGAGGACGGCGGTATGATGCGCAGACTCATCCGTTTTTTTACGCGGCGGCTTACGGTTTTCAGCATCCTTATCTGCGTCCAGGCCGCCGCTGTCATCGGAGCTGTCACCGTTCTCTCCTTCCGGTCGATCTATCTTTTTTTGGCCTTTTTCCTCCTGAGCGTCGGAGTGGCCGTGGGCATTGTCATCCGTGAGGAGCACCCCTCCTACAAGGTGGCCTGGGTCATTGCCATCATGGTCTTCCCGCTCCTGGGCGGGCTTTTTTATCTGGCATGGGGCAACAAGGGCATCTCCAGGGCGGAGCGGCGGAGGCTGGTGCGCCATGTGTATGACAATCCCGATCTCTTTTCCCCCATGCCGGGGGCCTCGGCGGCGCTTCGGGGAGCCGATCCCGCCGCAGCCGTACAGTCGGATTACATCACCCGCATATCCGGCTTTCCTCCCTTCCGGGCGACCCAGGTGGAATACTGCCCCTTGGGAGAGGACCAGTTCCGGCTGATGCTGCGGGAACTGCCGGAAGCCAGGCGGTTCATCCTTCTGGAGTACTTCATCATCCAGGAAGGGGCCATGTGGAACCCTATCCTGGAATTGCTGCGGGAAAAGGCCGCCCAGGGGGTGGAGGTCCTGGTCCTTTACGATGACCTGGGCTGCATCCAAACGCTTCCGCAGGGCTATGACCAGAGGCTGCGGGAATACGGCATCCGCTGCGCCGTATTTAATCCTTTCCGGCCCAGTCTGGATGCTGCCGTCAACTACCGCGACCACCGCAAGATTTGTGTCATTGACGGAGAGGCCGGGTTCTGCGGCGGCATCAATCTGGCTGATGAATATATCAATGCCTGCGAGAAACACGGCCACTGGAAGGACACCGCCGTCTTCCTCCGGGGGGAGGCCGTCCAAAGCCTTACCCGGATGTTCCTCCAGAACTGGAGCGCCGTGCCCGGAACCCCCCGGGAGGATTACTCCCGCTTTTTGGCCCCTCCCGCTCCCCAGGCCGCCCAGGGCTGGGTGCAGCCCTACGCCGACAGCCCCCTGGACCGGTACAACGTGGCGGAAAACGTCTATCTCCAAATGATCTCCCGGGCCACCCGGTATGTCTATATCACAAGCCCCTATCTCATCCTGGACAACGAGTTGGTGACAGCCCTGCGCACCGCTGCCGAAGGCGGCGTGGACGTGCGGATCGTCACACCCCATATTGCGGACAAATGGTTCGTTCATATGGTGACCCGTTCCTATTACCGTTCCCTCATCAGCTCCGGGGTGCGCATCTATGAATACCTGCCCGGCTTTATCCATGCCAAGATGTTTGTCACCGACGACAAAATGGCTGTTGTGGGCACTGCCAATTTGGATTACCGCAGCCTCTACCTCCATTACGAATGTGCTGTGGCCTTTTATCACGCTCCGGTGGCAGCAGAAATAAAAGAGGATATCCTGGACACTGTGGGGCGCTCCTGTCTGATCACCGCCGGGGAGCTGGACGCACAGCCCCGGTGGCGGAAACTTGCCGCCGCGCTGCTGCGGCTCTTTGCTCCGCTGATGTAGCCCCGGGGTCAAAATTCCTTTTCTGCGCCGGACAGCGGCAGCGGGATGATCCTAACCAGCTGGGGCATCTCCCCGCCGGCAGCCTTCCATCCCGCCTGAAAGGCGGTTCGCACAATGGTGTACAGGTCGTCCCAGGCTTCATCGCAAGCGCGTGTTCCCATAAAGGCGTCGTAGGCTGCAACAAAATCATCTTCCACAAAATTACCTCCATAAGTCATTTCAATTCTATTTTAGAATTAAAATAGCTTTCCATCCAACCTATCATTCTATAAAGGTCGGATGGAAAGCTGAAGGAACGTATAAAGCCTTTGGGAGACAAAAACTTTGTAGGACAAACTGTGACCCGGCTGCGGAAGGAACATGGCATGAAACAAAAGGAATTGATGGCTCAAATACAAACTCTTGGCGTGGACATAAATCCCTCCAGCCCTTCCAAGCTGGAGGGCCAGACGCGTTCCGTTTCCGACAAGGAGCTGCGGGCTTTGATTGAGATATTCGGTTCTGAAATATCAAAGCTTATTTTATAGTCACAAAGCCTTATGTCCGATGGGAGCCGCCAAAAAACGCCGACACGGCGTTCTACGGTTTCTGTGAATTTTTCACACGCGGGCTTTTCCAGCCTACATGCCTGGATTTTTCCGGCGGCGCCATCCGGGCTGTTTCCGCCCGGGGCCCAAGGTCTTAGG
>JAEXZK010000097.1 GCA_023451415.1 Bacillota bacterium
AGCACCTGGCGGGTGGGATCGGGGGAGAAGCCGGCGATGCCCAGGTCGATGGTGCCGGAGCTCAGCTCGATGAGGATGGAGTCAAAGGACATATCCTTGATGACCAGCTCCAGCCCCAGGTCGTCGGCGATGGCCTGGGCCAGAGCCATGTCAAAGCCCACGATCTGATCCTTGCCATCCTTGAGGATATGGAACTCATAGGGGGCAAAGTCTGCCGAGGTGCCCACCACCAGCTTTCCCTCCTGGGAGGTGACCACCTCTCCGGCGGCCTCGGAGGAGCTGCTCTCGGAGGAGGCCTCGGAAGATGCAGGGGCGGAGGAAGCGTCGGAAGAAGATACGCCGGAGGACGCGGGAGCGGAAGATGCGGGGGCGCTGCCGCAGGCAGCCAGGGCTGCGACCATCAGGGCCGCAATCACAATACTCAAAAACTTTTTCATAGTGGATTCTCCTCTTTCATCACAGTTCATTTTCACTTGCTGTTGTCTATGTGCATTATTATACGTTCTATATTCACTTTTGTAAACCCCCTTTCCCCCGTCTTTTTAGAGATAAAGGGGTATTTTTCCGTATTCGTTCTGTGTTTATTGCACAAAAACGAATAATTTAATAGAATAAATATACATTTATAAATGAGTATTCACTTTTTGCTTTTCTTTTTGTCCCCTTGGCCTTGACGGGCATTTTATGGTATCATAAAGTGGAATACCACCACCGGAGCCTCCGGTGCAGAAAGGAATATCATATGGATATCATCACGCAACTTGCCCGGGAGCTGAACCTGCGCCAGAGTCAGGTCCAAGCCACTGTGGACCTCATCGACCAGGGCAACACCATCCCCTTTATCGCCCGGTACCGCAAAGAGGTCACCGGCTCCCTGGATGATGCGGTTCTCCGGGACCTGGACGACCGCCTTGGCTACCTGCGCAACCTGGAAAAGCGGAAGGAAGATGTCCGCGCCGCCATCGAGGAGCAAGGAAAGCTCACCGAAGAAATCACCGCGGCCCTGGCCGCCGCCGAAACCCTGGCCGGGGTGGAGGACATCTACCGTCCCTATAAGCAGAAGCGAAAGACCCGGGCCAGCGTGGCCAAGGAAAAAGGGCTGGAGCCCCTGGCCCAGGCCATCCTGGCCCAAAACACACTGGCTGAGCCTCTGGTCATGGCCCGGGACTATGTGGATGAAGGCAAGGGCGTCCCCACCCCCGAGGAGGCCCTCCAGGGCGCCATGGACATTATCGCCGAAGGGGTCTCCGACGATGCGGCCATCCGCGGCTCCCTCAAGCGGCTCATCGCCGCCCAGGGGCTTATCACCGCCTCCGGGGACAGCCAGGAAAACACCACCTACGCCATGTATTATGATTTTGCCGAGCCGGTCTCCAAAATCGCCTCCCACCGGGTGCTTGCCATCAGCCGCGGAGAAAAGGAGGGCATCCTTAAAACCGCCCTCCAGCTGGATGAGGCCCGGGCCCTGGATGTCATCCGCCGTGCCGTGGTCACCGCGCAAAATCCTTCCGCCCGGGCGGTGATGGCCGCCGCCGAGGACGGTTATAAGCGGCTTCTCTTCCCCTCCCTGGAGCGGGAGACCTTTGCCGCCCTCTTTGAACAGGCCTCGGAGCAGGCCATCAAGGTCTTTGCGGACAACCTCCACCATCTGCTGATGCAGCCTCCGGTCAAGGACCGGGTGGTGCTGGGGCTGGACCCAGCCTACCGCACCGGCTGCAAGATCGCCGTGGTGGACGGCACCGGCAAAGTCCTGGACACAACCGTCGTCTATCCCACCCCGCCCCAGAAAAAGATCGCGGAGGCCAAGGCCGCTCTTTCCAAGCTGATCCGGAAGCACGGGGTATCAGTCATCTCTATCGGCAACGGCACCGCCTCCAAGGAATCGGAGATGTTTGTGGCGGAGCTCTGCCAGGAGCTTGGCGGCGGCCTCTCCTACATGGTGGTCAGCGAGGCGGGGGCTTCGGTCTACTCCGCCTCCAAGCTGGCCAGCGAGGAATTCCCCCAGTTCGACGTCTCCCTGCGGAGCGCTGTTTCCATCGCCCGGCGGCTTCAGGACCCCCTGGCGGAGCTGGTGAAGATCGACCCCAAGGCCATCGGCATCGGCCAGTATCAGCACGACATGCCCCAGAACCGCCTGGACAGCGCCCTGGGCGGCGTGGTGGAAAGCTGTGTCAACTCTGTGGGGGTGGACCTGAACACCGCCTCTCACTCCCTCCTGGGCCATGTGGCGGGGGTCAACTCCGCGGTGGCCAAAAATATCGTGGCCTACCGGGAGGAGGCCGGCGGCTTTACCGCCCGGAACCAGCTGCTCAAGGTGCCCAAGCTGGGCAAAAAGGCCTACGAGCAGTGCGCGGGCTTTCTGCGCATCCCCGGGGCCAAAAACAAGCTGGACGCCACCGCCGTCCACCCGGAGAGCTACTCCGCAGCCAAGGCCCTGCTGGAGCTGTGCGGCTGTGCCCCGGCGGATATCGGCACCCCCGCCCTGGCCCAGCTGCCCGCCAGGGTGGAGGCCATGGGCTGGGCCCAGGCGGCCCAGGCCGTGGGGGTGGGCGAACCCACCGTCCGGGACATTGTGGATGAGCTGCTCAAGCCCGGGCGGGACCCCCGGGACCAGCTCCCCCCGCCCATGCTCCGCACCGATGTCATGGACCTGGGGGATCTGAAGCCCGATATGGTCCTCACCGGCACCGTCCGCAACGTCCTGGACTTCGGCGCCTTTGTGGACATCGGTGTCCACGAGGACGGCCTGGTCCATATCTCCCAGCTCTCCGACCGCTTTGTCAAGCACCCCAGCCAGGTGGTCAAGGTGGGGGACATCGTTAAGGTCCGGGTCCTGGAGGTAGACCTCAAGCGCAAGCGCATTTCCCTGTCCATGAAAGGGATGGACAAAGCCTGAACCGTAAAAAAACCGCCTGTGCCGAAAAGCACAGGCGGTTTTTGTCTGCTTATGTAGGTTGGATTCAGCCCTCGGAGATAGCGCCCACAGGGCAGGTGCCGGCGCAGGTGCCGCAGTCGATGCAGGTGTCGGGGTTGATCTCAAAATGAGAAGCGCCCTCAGAAATAGCCTCCACGGGGCACTCACCGGCGCAGGAGCCGCAGCTGATGCACTCA
>JAEXZK010000102.1 GCA_023451415.1 Bacillota bacterium
TCTCGTTGGGAAGGAGCAACAGCACAGCCGGATGCTACGAATATTCTTCAACTTAGCAAACTGTTTGGAGTTACCACAGATTATCTTTTAAATAATGAGTATGAAAGTGATAATGACTTACCAAAGGTAAAGGAAGTCAAAAGCGATGGCTTTCATCAAATTATGATTTTCATGATTACGCTCGAAGTTATGATATTGATTATTCAGTTCATGACAACCATCATTTTACAAAATACATTTTTTAGTGTTCTTAGCTTCATACCATTTGTTGCAGTAATAGGTGGATTTGAATATGCATATCAGAAGAAAAAAAGCGAAGCAAATGAAATCACGAAGACATTTCGTAAAAAATTTTATAAAATTTCAGCATGGCTGGGAACATATTTTCCTATTAGATTCATAGTGAGATCATTGTCGGTTTTTTACCCTCGTCCTTATAACACAATAGTTTTAAATTGCGTGATACTTGTTTTTTATCTAATGACAGCAACACTTATTTGCTTACAGATAGAGAAGAACAGCTTAAAGGAGAAATAAGAAAACTCCAGTTTATCGAGTAGTTTCTATCTGTGAAGATACCTCCCATCGTCATTTTTACGATGAGAGGTTGTTTATATCCAAAATCAGTCCAAAGGGTAATTGGGAGGCCAAATTGTAAGAAAAGCTTTACAATCTGCCAGTTCCCCTGGCACCCCAAATGTGATAGACTTATATAACTGGTACAAAACTGGAACAATTAAGGAGTGAACAGCTTGCTGAAAGGCAGGACCGTAAGCGCCGTCATCCTGGCGGCGGGCAGCAGCACCCGGTATGGGACCACCGATAAACTATACGAACCCCTGGGGGACCGCCCTCTTCTTTGCCACAGCGTCGGGGCTTTTTTGGAGCACCCCGCGGTGGATGAGGTGGTACTGGTGGCCCGGGCGGACCGGGTGGAACACTGCAAGGGGCTTTTTGCCGGGGAAGGCCGGATTTCCGTGATCCCTGGAGGAGACACCCGGTGCCGCTCCTCCCTGATGGGAGCGGAAGCCGCCGCGGGGGAGCTGATCCTGGTCCATGACGGCGCCCGGCCCTTTGTCAGCCGCGGGATCATCGACCGGTGCCTCAGCGCTGCGGCTGACATCGGCGCCGCTGCCGCGGCCATCCCGGCGGTGGACACCGTCAAGGTCTGCGACGACAGCGGCCTGGTGCGGGAGACCACTCCCCGGAAGAATACCTGGCGGATACAGTCCCCCCAGACCTTCCTCCGGGAACGGCTGCTGGAAGCCTACCGCGGCGCCGACCCCGGTGACCCCGCCCTTACCGACGACTGCATGGTGATGGAGCGGGCCGGCTTTCCGGTGAGCGTCGTCATGGGTGCGCCGGAAAACTTTAAGGTCACCGCTCCCGCCGACTACGAGGAAGCTTTGGCCACGGCACGGCGGCTGGGGATGATCCCGGCGGCGCCGCGGACCCTCCGGTGCCGGACAGGCATCGGCCAGGACAGCCATCGCTTTGACCCCGGCGACCGGGAAAAGCCCTTGGTGCTGGGGGGCGTTCCTTTCCCGGGGCACATCCCCCTGTCTGCCAACAGCGACGGAGACGTGGTGCTCCACGCCCTCTGCAACGCCATTTCGGGCATCACCTGCGAGAATATCCTTGGGGCGCGGGCCGACGCCATCTGCCGCAGCGGCGTCAAGGACAGCCGGGTCTATGTCCGGGAAGCCCTCAAGTACCTGGACGGGCGGCTGACCCACCTGTCCTTTACCGTGGAGTGCAAAACTCCCATCCTCAGCCCCCGCATCCCCGAAATGCGCCGGGCCATTGGGGAGCTGACGGGCCTGCCCGAAAGCTGTGTGGGCATCACCGCCACCTCCGGAGAGGGGCTCACCGATTTTGGACGGGGCCTTGGGATCAGCGTTTTTTGCACAGCCACCGCCGAGGGGGTATTCTAATGGAGAACTCCCTGATCCTGCGCCCCTGCGCCAAGATCAACCTGACCATGGAGGTATTCCAGCGCCGGGCGGACGGCTATCACGAGGTGCGTTCGGTGCTCCAGAGCGTCAGCCTTCGGGACAGGCTCATCCTGACCCCCCTGCCGGGGCGGGAGCTGGAGTTCAGCTGTGATGTCCCGGAGCTGGGCGGGGAGGACAACCTGGTGATGCGCGCCTACCGCCTGCTGGAGGCGCGCCATCCCCTGGGAGGCGTAAGGATGCGCCTGGAGAAGGCCATCCCCTGCCAAAGCGGGATGGGCGGGGGCAGCGCCGACTGTGCCGGGGCCCTGCGGGGCCTCTGCCGGCTTTTCGGCCTGGAGCTGCCCCGGGAGGAGCTGATGGCCCTGGGGGCGGAGCTGGGGGCCGACGTCCCCGCCTGCCTGGATGGCCGCCCGGTGCTGGCGGAGGGCATCGGGGAGAAGCTGACTCCCCTGGAGGCCGGGCCGCCCCTGGAGCTTGTGATTTTGATGCCTCCGGCAGCCTTTTCCACCCCTGAGATGTACCGGCGTCTGGACCGCCGGGAGGTTCTGCCTTCCCCCGTGCCCCTGGATGGGCTGATCCGGGGCCTGGCGGCGGGGGACCCGGGGGCTGTGGCCAAGGGGCTGTGCAACCATTTTGAAAAGACGGCGCCCTGCGGGGCGCTTATTGCCGGGGCCAAGGCGGCCCTGCTGTCCGCGGGGGCCGTCGGGGCCTCCATGACCGGTGCGGGGGCCGCGGTATTCGGGGTCTTTGAAAGCGCCGCGGCGGCGGACCGGGCTGCGGATATGCTGCGGGATGGGCCCTGCCGGTCCTTCCGCTGCCGCACCCTGGCCGACGCCTGGGAAACTGAAGACAAGCGAGGAGAAACCGGATGATCGAGCACGGAATGAGCGGGGCGCTGAAGCGCCTGGAGGAAGAGGGACGGCCCATCCGCATCGGCGTGGTGGGGATCGGCCAGATGGGCCGGGCCCTGACGGTGCAGACGGTGAAGCTGCCGGGCATCCGTCCCTGCGTTCTGGTGGATCACCAGCCTGCCCGGGCGCGCCGCATCCTCCTGGAGGCCGGGGTGCCGGAAGGGGATATCCTGGAGACCTGCCGGGCCGGGGAGGCTATGGCGGCCCTGGAGGCGGGGAGAACCGTTATCTCCGGGGACGACACACTGCCCGCCAGGGTGGGGATGCTGGACGTGGTGGTGGACGCCACCGGCTCCCCGGAGGACGGCGCCCGGATCGCCGCCGGCGCCATCGGGGCAGGGAAGCATGTGGTTTCCCTCAATGTGGAAAGCGATATCGTAGTGGGACCCCTCCTGGCAAAGATGGCCCGGGAGGCGGGGGTGGTCTACACCGGCTCCGCCGGGGACGAGCCCGCCGCGGTGGTTGAGCTTTACGATTTTGCCTGCTCCATGGGGCTTACCCCCCTGGTGCTGGGCAAGGGGAAAAACAACCCCGTCAACCGGGAAGCCACCCCCGAGACCGCCGCCGAGGCGGCCCGGGCAAGCGGCATGAACCCCCGGATGCTGGCTTCCTTCCAGGACGGCACCAAGACCATGGCCGAGATGACCGCCATGGCCAACGCCACCGGCTTCCTCCCCGACTGCCCCGGCGGCCATGGCGCCTGCGGCGGGGTGGATGACCTTGTGGACCTCTACCGCCTCAAAAGCCAAGGGGGGATCCTCAACGGTTACGGCGTTGTGGACTATGTCAACGGGGTGGCCCCCGGCGTCTATCTCATTTATACCACCCCGGAGCGGGAGCTGCGGGAGGAGCTGCGGTACCTTTCCCAGGGGC
>JAEXZK010000167.1 GCA_023451415.1 Bacillota bacterium
GGCGTACCGCGCGCCGTGGGTGTCGTCAAGGCCGATGTGGTACATTGGTTCCATTTCCGTTCCTCCTTTATTCTGTCGGCGGCCCGCCTGTCAGGAGCCAAGCTCCTCCAGCAGACGGCGTTTAAGATCCCACAGCTCCTGGGAAAGGTCCACATAGTAGCGGTGGGGGTATTCAAAGCGCTTGCTCTCGTCCCACAGGGTGTCGATCTGCTGTTTGCAGAAGGCCCGGATCTCTTCGATATCGGGGCTCTGGTAGCAAAGGCGGCCCTTGTCAAAAATCTGGACCAGCAGCTTTTCTGCCCGGTATCCGTACACCGTTTTCCTTTTCCAGACGGCGTTGGGGTCAAAGATGGTGATATCCCGGCTGTCGTCTACCTTCTCCCCCCGCAGGGTGATGTAATCAGCCAGGGCCTTGCCGTTCTCCCGGCTGTAGAACCGGTACAGCTCCTTGAAGCCGGGGGTGGTAATTTTTTCCACAGTCTCGCTGATCTTGATCTTGGGAGCCAGAAGGCCATGCTTGTCCTCAGCAGCTACGATCTTGTACACACCGCCAAAGACGGGCTGGGATTTGCTGGTAATCAGGTTTTCCCCCACGCCAAAGCTGTCCAGCTTGGCCCCCTGGAGGAGAAGGTCCCGAAGGATATATTCATCCAGGGAGTTGGATGCCATAATCTTGACGTCGGGGAAGCCCGCCTCATCCAGCATTTTCCTGGCCTTTTTGGACAAATAGGCCAGGTCGCCGCTGTCGATGCGCACCCCCTTGGGGCGGTAGCCCGCGGGGAGGATTACATCGTTAAAGACCTTGATGGCGTTGGGTATGCCTGATTTGATGACGTTATAGGTATCCACCAGAAGGGTGCAGTTGTCGGGATACACCTTGGCATAGGCCTTGAAAGCCTCGTATTCGTTGTCAAAAACCTGGACCCAGCTGTGGGCCATGGTGCCCGCGGCGGGGATGCCGTGGTCTCTGTCGGCAATGGCACAGGCTGTGCCGGCGCATCCTGCGATGTAGGCCGCCCGGGCCCCCAGGATGGCGGCGTCGCTGCCCTGGGCGCGCCGGGAGCCAAACTCCACCACCGCCCTGCCCTCAGCGGCACGGACGATGCGGTTTGCCTTGGTGGCGATAAGGGTCTGATGGTTGATGGCCAGCAGCAGCATGGTCTCTACAAGCTGCGCCTGGATCAGGGGCCCTTTGACAGTGACAATGGGCTCGTTGGGGAAGATGGGCGTCCCCTCCCGGACGCTCCAGACGTCACAGGCAAAGCGGAAGGTGCGCAGATACTCCAGAAACTTTTCCCCAAAGCAGCCCTTGGAGCGGAAATACTCGATGTCCTCCTCAGTAAAGGAAAGGTTATTCAGGTACTCGATGAGCTGCTCCAACCCGGCAAAGATGGCAAAACCGCCGCCATCCGGCACCCGCCGGAAAAACATATCAAAAACAGCCGTTTGGCTGCCGATGCCGTTTTCCAAATAACCATTGGCCATGGTAAACTCATAAAAATCCGCCAGCATGGTCAAATTTCGTTCCCGTTCTGCTTCCTTACTCATAACCACTCGATCCCTTCTGTCAAAAAAGCTTGTTATTGACTGTTATTGTGATGTTTTCGGAATAGGTCTCTACCAAATCCCCGGTGTCGGGGTCATAGACTCCAATCGTGGCAAGAGCGTCGTAATCCCCTTTTTTCAGCAGAACGTCCAGCTTGTCCGACGCCACATACTGCCCCGGTTCCAGCAGGGCGGACCGGTATATCTCTTCCCCGCTCTCCTCCAGGGTAAAGGCGACCTCCATATTGTAGAGGTTGCCGGTGGTGTTTTCGATCATCACATTGCCGGAAGCCGCGGGCTTGTCGAATACCACCTCGCTGTTGAGGAGGTAAAAAAAGGCATTGCGGTCGGTATTGATGTCCGCGTCCTCATAGCCCGGGAGCCTGCCGTCCTTGACGGCCTCTCCATGGTCCACATCCCCGTTGGGCTCCAACTCTCCCGGATCGGCCGGGCTGACGGAGGAGGGGCGGCTGGCCGACGCGTCCACGTCCTCCACCGGAGGGGAAGCCTTTGCCAGCAGGGCAGCGGCGCCAATGGACACGGCTACCACCAGCATACAGATTAAAGTCAAAGCAAAACCAGTTCTTTTCAAGTTGGGGCCTCCTTGCCAAAAGTCCCTTGGGAGGATCAAAATATATCTTCCATTGTGCCATGAGCGCAGCGGATGGTATATTGTCCGGGGCGCCTTGCCGTACTGGCCATGGCTCGTAACTGCTACGCAGTTATTATACACCATCAGAGGCGGGGATACAACCGCTAAGAAAAACCAGAGCAGCCCCGATGTCAGGGCTGCTCTGGCCGCGGGCCGCCTCCGTTCAGGAGGCCTCCCTGTTTTCAAACTGGCTGCGGTAGAGCCGGGCATAGGCCCCGCCCAGTTCCAGCAGCTCCCTGTGAGTGCCGGACTCCACAATATCTCCGTGTTCCATCACCAGGATCTTGTCCGCGTCCCGGATGGTGGAGAGGCGGTGGGCGATAACAAAGCTGGTGCGGTCCTCCATGAGCGCCAGCATCGCCTTCTGGATCAGCACCTCGGTGCGGGTGTCCACCGAGCTGGTAGCCTCGTCCAGAATGAGGATCCGGGGATCGGAGAGGATGGCCCGTGCAATGGTCAGCAGCTGGCGCTGCCCCTGGGAAATGTTGGAGGCATCCTCACCCAGCACTGTTTCATAACCGTCCGGGAGGCTGCGGATAAAGTCGTCAGCCTTGGCCGCCCGGGCGGCGGCCTCCACCTCTTCGTCG
>JAEXZK010000208.1 GCA_023451415.1 Bacillota bacterium
TCCCACATCTGGGGGTATAGCTCAGCCGGGAGGGCGGTCCCGGCGCACCACATCGGCAACGCCAGAGCCAGAAGCAGCATCAAGATCCTTTTCATCACCAGTCCCTCCTTTCCTCATATGGCCGACGCCTTTTGCTCTTTCCGCAGGCACTTCTCCTCCCTGCGCTCCGCCCGGTCCTTGGAGTCGAAGATCAGGTAGAAGGTGGGGATCAGGATCAGGGTCAGCAGGGTGGAAAGGGAAAGTCCGCCAATGACCACCACGGCCATGCCCTGCATCATCTCCACCTTGCCACCGAAGCCCACCGCCATGGGGATCAGGCCCACGATGGTGGTGAGGGAGGATATGAGGATGGGGCGGAGGCGAGTCCTGCCGCCAGCAGCAGGGCCAGGGCCAGGGCCGTCACTTTTCCGGCCTTGTTTTTTGGAAACATACCATTCTTCATGTCAACAGCTCCCTTGTCTTTTCTCAGGGCGTGGCTGCCCTGAATTTTCCTGTTCATCATACCGTCCGTCTGTGACGGTTCGGTGATGGTTTGAGGATAGCTGGGAGAAGGTGTGTTAACAATATGAAAATTATCCTTCCCGTATCCGGACGCAAAAAGCGTCCCTCCGCACAGCCTGCGAAGGGGACGCCCAGTTGCCAACCCGGTTCTATTTGATTTTTTCCGACCATTCCGCTTCCCGGAACCCCACCAGCACAAAGCCTTCCCCCACTGCGATGGGCCGCTTTACCAGCATCCCGTCCGTGGCCAAAAGGGCAAGCTGCTCCTCCTCCGACATTTTGGGGAGCTTATCCTTCAGACCCAGGGCCTTATACTGGAGCCCGCTGGTGTTAAAGAAGCGTTTCAGCGGCAGCCCGCTGTGTTCATACCACTGGCGCAGCTCCTCCAGCGTGGGGTTGTCATCTTTGATGTCTCTTATCTCAAAGGCCTCGCCCCTATCCTCCAGCCACTTTTTTGCCTTCTGGCAGGTGGTGCATTTGGGGTAGCAGACAAATAGCATCTCTATCTCCTCCTGAATGTTCCGCGGCCTCTTGGGGCCTCCTTTGCGGTTGTTATGCTACTCTCAGTGTATAAGGGCCAACGGCGCGGATGGCCTTGCGCATCTCCGGTACGATAGCCGCTTTGTGGTTATTATACCATGAGTGCAGCTCTTGGTATAATCGGCCATTGAGGCGCTTGTCGCCTTGGCCATAGGTGGTATAATAGCCGCTTTGCGGTTATGATACTATGAGCGCAGCGAATGGTATCATTGGCTATTGAGGCGCTTGTCGCCTTGGCCATAGGTGGTATCATTGCGCATCCTGGCCGGAGCGCCATACGGCGCGGATGGCCTTGCGCATAGCTGGTATAATAACCGCTATGCGGTCATTATACCATTTTATCTGCCGGAAGCAAACAGGAGCCGTTCCCCTTTTCTGTGGCGCAAAGGCGCCTTTCCTGCCGCCGGCGATCCGTCTTTTCCCCGGCCGGCGGGGAATGGATGGCCTTTTGAGACTTTCCTCATTGCAGGGCGCAGCTTATGAAATGCCCAGAGAATGCTGCCGGCCTGCCCAGGGCAGGTCACTCCACCGCGATCTTGATTACGCCGTCCCGACGCCCTTCAAACAGCTCGTAAGCCGCCTCAATATCCTTCAGAGGATAGGTGTGGGTGATGAGAGGCGTGGTGTCAATCTTTCCGTCTGCGATCAGCCGCAGGACTTCCTCGCAGTCGCAGCCGTCCACGCCGCCGGTTTTGAAGATCAGGTTTTTGCCGTACATGTCGGGCAAGGGCAGGGTCTGAGGGCCGTCATAAAGGGCGGCCACGGTTACAATGGCGTTGGGCCGGGCGCACTGCCAAGCCAGCCGGAAGGTTCCGTCGGCGCCTGCCACCTCCAGCACCCGGTCGGCGCCGCCGTGGTCGCTGTTCTCCCGCACAAACTCCAGCACCCGGTCCGGCCCCACCGTCAGCACCTGGGGATAGTGCTCCTGCACAAAGCGCAGCCTCGCCGGGTCTTTCTCACATACGATGATCCTTTTGGGTTTCCGGAGCATCACGCACAGCAGCGTACATATCCCTGTGGGGCCTGCGCCCAGGATCAGCACCGTGTCCGAAGGGCCGATCTCCGTAATACGGGCCGCCCAGAAGCCGGTGGCCAGGACATCCCCCACAAACAGCGCCTGCCGGTCGCTAACGCCATCCGGTATCCGGCTGAGCCCCTGGTTGGCGTAGGGGACCCGGACATACTCCGCCTGGCCTCCGTCTATGCGGCAGCCCAGGGCCCAGCCTCCGTTGGGGTCGGTGCAATTATTGACATAGCCGTTTTGGCAGAAAAAGCACTTTCCGCAGAAGGTCTCCACATTCACCGTCACCCGGTCGCCGGGCCGGACGTTGGTCACGGCAGCGCCGACCTGCTCCACGACGCCCACCATCTCATGCCCCACGGTGATGCCCGGCACTGCCCGGGGCACCGAGCCGTGCTTGATATGCAGGTCGCTGGTGCAGATGCTGGCCAGCGTCACCTTTACGATGGCGTCCTGATCGTCCAGCAAGATGGGCTTTGGCTTTTCTCTCAGTTCAAATTTTCCCTTTTCCACATATGTATAAGCCAGCATAGGGTTTCCTCCTTTGCTTTATTGATTCCAGTATACTCCGCCCGGCCGGCGGGGGCAAGTGGCTCCGGGGGTATTGTTTTTCGGACAAAAACCTCCTACAATAGGAAGGTACTGCCTCCCGCCCTCAAAAGCGGCGGATCATTTCTTCTGTGTGGTGACAAACATGGTCTTTTGTGCCTTTGTAAAAAGAATCCTGAGACGGGAGCCCGTCCTCTGCCTTTCCGCCGCCGCGGCCCTGCTGTCGATGCTGGCTGTGCCGCCCAGCCCGGCGTATCTCGCTTACATCGACCTGCGGGTCCTCTGCCTCCTCTTTTCCCTGATGGCCGTGGTGCTGGGCCTCCAGGAATGCGGCGTGTTTGCCGTACTGGCGCAGCGGCTCCTGTCCGGGCGCAGACAGGTCCGTCTGCTCATCCTGATTCTTGTCCTTCTCCCCTTCTTCTGCTCCATGCTTATCACCAACGATGTGGCGCTTATCACTTTTGTCCCCTTCGCTATACTGGCCCTGACCCTCATCGGGAGGCAGGAGCTTCTCATCCGGGTGGTGGTGCTTCAGACCATCGCCGCCAACCTGGGCAGTATGGCCACGCCGGTGGGCAACCCCCAGAACCTTTTTCTTTATGCGGATTATCAGCTGACCGCCGGCAGCTTTTTTTCGGTGATGCTGCCCCTGACCGCCGCCAGCCTGGCAGGGCTGACAGCCGCCTCCCTCTGGGCAAGGCGGGAGACCATCCACGTCACCTTTGGAGAACGCGCCAGGCTGGCCGGGCCCCGCAGGGTGGCCCTGTTCCTGGTGCTCTTCCTTCTGTGCCTGTTGTCGGTGTTCCGCCGTCTCCCCTACTGGATCCCTGCCGCCGCAGTGCTCCTCTGCCTGCTCTGGTTTGCCCCCGGTCTCCTGCCCAGGGTGGATTACAGCCTGCTTCTCACTTTTGTCTGCTTTTTCATCTTCGCCGGGAATATGGGGGCGCTGCCGCCGGTGCGGACATTTTTGGCCGGGCTGCTCAGCCAAAGCGCCCTGCTGCCGTCGGCGCTGGCCAGCCAAGTGATCAGCAACGTCCCCGCTGCCGTTCTTCTGGCGGGATTTACCGACGATTGGCGCGGCCTGCTCATGGGGGTCAACATCGGGGGGCTGGGCACTCCCATCGCCTCCCTGGCCAGCCTCATCTCCCTCAAGTTCTACCTGCGTTCCCCCGGCGCACGCCCGCTGCGGTATCTTGCCGCCTTTACCCTGGCCAACCTGGCGGGGCTGGCGGTCCTTCTTCCCCTGGCGGCGTTCCTGCTGTAAGCTTCCGTCCCAAAGGAGGTGTTCCCATGATCAGAGAAACCATTCCCGGCAAAAACGGCTACCATATCCCCTGCCTTCACAACCTGTCCGGCGGAGAAAAATCCGTCTGTGTCATCAGCCACGGCTTTGGCAGCAGCAAGGACAGCCCCACCGCAGGACTGCTGGCTCAAGGGCTTGGGAAATACGGTGCAGGCGTGCTGGCCTTTGATTTTCCCGCCCATGTGGAGAGCCCTGTGGACGGCTCCATGCTTTCCATCCGCCGCTGCATGGACGACCTGGCCTCCGCGGAGGCACGGGCCCTGGAGCTTGCGCCCGGCGCTGTCATCTGCTACTTTGCCTCCAGCTTCGGCGCCTACATCAACCTGCTTTATCTCTCCTGCCGCCCTCACAGGGGCAGCCGTGCCTTTCTGCGCAGCGCAGCCGTGGAGATGCCCAAGCTCCTTCATGCACGGGCGCCGGAGGAGAGGGCTCAGTTGTCCGGCCGGGGGTATCTGATGCTGGACATGGCGGGCTATGTGCGTCCTCTGAAGCTGACCCGGGAGTTTCTTGCGGACTTGGATGCTCACGATCTTTTCCAGCTCTACCGCAAGGGCGCCGCCCAGGTGGCCATGGTCCACGGCGACAGGGATGATGTGGCCCCCCTGGAGGCTGCCCAGCGGTTCGCGCACCGGTTTGGGACAGCCCTCACGGTCTTTCCCGGGGGAGGGCACAGCCTGGATGGCCCCGGCATGGCGGAGCGGGTGCTCCGGCTGGCGGGTGAATTTTTTGCGGAAGAACGGTCCCCTGCGGAGGGATAACAGACGCCCAGGGATCCTATGCATTCGGGCCAAGACTCTCTCTGGCGGTTGATGCTCTGCATGAATGCTTCCGCAAGAAAACGCGGATTTTGGGACTGACGGCTTTGGCGTCCGGCGCACTCAAAAGACCTGGCAAGCCACAAGGGCTTGCCAGGTCTTTTCGCGCACTGCACATCTCAAAGCCGCCGGGTCAAATTGCCGCATATCCCAGGAACGGAATTTTTTGATGCGGTGCAAGGAAAGGCGCCGCAGGCACTATCATACCATGTACGAAAATCCCCGTTCCAGCGGCGGTGTTTTTTGCATGGAGGCGCCTGGGGGCACCTTTTTCTTATGGTTTAGTTTTGCTTCCGGAGCGCTGCCAGCTGTGCCAGTGCCCTGGGATAAGGCTCTTGGGGGATCAGCTCCGGCTTGCCGAAGAAATAGCCCTGGAAATAATCCGTTCCGCACTCCAGGAGCACTTGCAGCTCTTCAGCCGTCTCCACACCTTCGGCCACCACCTTGATACCCCGGCCGTGGGAGAAGTCAGCCAGGCTCTGGAACATGGCCCTCCGGTCCGGATCGCTGCCGATACCCCGGACGATGCTCATGTCGATCTTGACATACTCGGGCATCAGGTCCAGGAGGACGGCGTTGCTGTTGTAGCCGGTGCCAAAGTCATCCAGAGCC
>JAEXZK010000264.1 GCA_023451415.1 Bacillota bacterium
CCCCAAGCGACTCCTCCAGCGCCTCTTTCCTTGCGGTGAGCGCCTTGACCTGGGCATCCAACGCCTCCACCCGGCTGCTGACGTGTTCCAGCAGCGCCTGGCTCACCCCCGGACGGACCAGGGAGTCCACCAGCTGCCCGATTTCCCGGCTGCATCTGGCTATCTGCGCATCCAGCGCCTCCAGAGGCTCCTCCTTCTCCCCTTTTTCCATGCTCCGGCGCAGCTCCTCCAGCCTCCGGCGGAGGCCCGGCCCTTCCCGGAGGTATTCCCCCAGGAAGCGGCACAGCTTCTCGTCCGCCTCCATGCCGCTTAGGTTTTGACAGCTGCAAAGGGCGCTGCCGCCCCGCAGCTTTGCACCGCAGATGTAATCATACCGGGAACTGCTGTTGGAGCGAAACTTGGCAAACATCCTCTCCCCGCATATCCCACACCGCAGTACCCCGGACAGCAGGGCGTAGCCATTGTGGCTTTGCGGCTGGGAGCCCGGCTGGTTCCTGTCCAGAAGCGCCTGGATCTCCACCCATTCCCGACCGCTGACAATGCCTTTATGCCTTCCTACGGCCACGATCCATTGGCTTTTTTCCTGCCGCGGCGCCCCTTGCCGGGAGCCATCCCGCTTGTTGTAGGCCAGCAGGCCCCGTTTCCCGGTGCATTCCTCCTCGTCAAAGCAAACGTCGGCCCCCTGGGCCAAAAAGTACCCCCGGGACTCCCGGTCAGCGATGCAGTACACCGGATTGCGGAGGATTTCCTTGACTCCGGCGGCCGAATAATGCCTGCCCGTGCGGGTAAGCACTCCCTGGTGCATCAGCGCCTTGGCCGTCCCGGACAGGGACCGCCTTTCCTGAAACTCCCGGTAGACAGCCCTGGCCGCCCCGATCTCCTCCGGGTTCCACCGGAGCCGGCAGGACCTCTTGGCCTTCCCGTCCGCCGCCGTCTCCTCCGCCCTCTCTGCCGCAAACCCGGTGGGCGGCGGCCCGCCCAGCCACCTGCCCGACCGCGCCAGCAGCACCATGTTGTCCCGGACCCTCTCGGCGATGGTCTCCCGCTCCAGCTGTGCAAATACGCTGGCGATGTACATCATCGCCTTGCCCATAGGGCTGGAAGTGTCAAACTGTTCCTTGATGCAGACAAACCCGATATCCCGGGCAATCAGGTCTTCAATCAGGGGGGCAAAGTCCCCCACGCTGCGGCTGATCCGGTCCAGCCGGTAACAAACAATGTAGTCTGTCCGCATCCTCCTGGTATCCGCCAGCATCCGCCGGAACTGAGGACGCTCCAGGTCCTTGCCCGAAAAACCCTCGTCCTCGTAAACGGCGATTTCCGCCTCCCCGCCTCCCGGGATTCTGCTGCGTATGTACTGCCGGCACATCTCCACCTGGTTCTCGATGGATTCTCCCCGGCCAGTCCAGACCGATTTGCGGCTGTAAACTGCAATGCGCATTCCGCCACCTCCCACTCCTATGGTATCACATCCCGAAGGCAGGGAAAGGGGAGGTTTGGCGGAAGCACTGGCACTTTGCCTGCATCTCCTGCCCCGCAGCCCGCAAACGGGCGCATGGCCCTGTAACGACGGTTTCCTATCGCCCAAAGGCTTTTTTCCGAGGTCTTTGAGCGTCCCTCCTGCAAAGCTGGCGGCTCTATGTGCTAAAGCTGGACAAAAGAAGTCCGCCGGAAGGAAAACTTCCGGCGGACTTTGCAGCTTTTTTCAGGTTACTCTATGGTAGAATCCAGATCAAACCGTTTGGTATCGCAGTACACCCGGCAGCTGCCCCAGAAGGTATCGCAGGGAGCCAGGTACTTCTCCGCCCCGGCCCGCCGGATGGTGGCGATGGCCTCTTCTTCGGCCGCCGCCATGACATCTTCCTCATTGACAGACTGCACGGCCCGGTTTTCCATCAGCAGGCGGCCGTCCACCATAACGTTGTCCACGTCCTGGCCCATGCCGTAGAGGAGCAGCTTATGTACAGGCATGAAGTTGGGGGTCAGATGAGGCTGATTCATGTTGAAGGTGATGATATCGGCCTTTTTGCCCACTTCCAGGGAGCCGATCTCGTTGTCCCAGCCGATGGCCTTTGCCGCATCGATGGTGATCATCTCCAGCACCTTGCCCAGGGGCATATAGAACCGGTCCCGCAGCGCTACCTGGTGGGCCAGATGGATCTTCCGCGCCGCCTCGATGAGGTCGAAGGACATTCCCGGGGAGGTGCCGTCGGTGGCGATGGCCACGTTGACGCCCATGCCGATAAGCTCGGGCACGGGGCAGCGGTTGGCCAGCTGGAAGGCACCCGGGGAGCTGCTGACATTGGTCTTGGTTTCGGCCAGGATCATCATCTCGTCAATGGTCAGGTTCAGGCAGTGATGCAGATGGACGTCGGGGCCCAGGAGGGCGTTTTCATCGTGGGCGGCCAGACGGATCATCCCGCCAAACGCCTCGGTATGGATCCGGGTGTGGTGCTTGGAGGCGATCTCCCGCGCCCGCTTGGTCATGTAGCGGTCCATGTCGGTGAGGACGGGGGCCACGTCCGGGGGCGTAAAGCCGGAGCCGTCCACGGAGGGGATCATCACAAAGGGGGCCATAAAGGCACGGATCCGGTCATCGGAGGTGTGGTTCAGCGCGCCGATGGCTGCGTCGGCGCCGTCCAGCAGGGCGTCCAGGGTATACA
>JAEXZK010000265.1 GCA_023451415.1 Bacillota bacterium
GGGGGGGGGCGGCCGGGCGGCGCCCCCCCCCCGCGCTCCTGGGGGATGCTTGGATCAGGATCTGGTGGCCGCGTACTCGCTGGCCCAGGCGTCGGTAAACACCTGGGAGACGCCGGCCCAGTCCATGCTGCCCTGGGCGTACTCCAGCAGGGCGTTGCCAAACTGGTTCTTGAATTCCTCGGAGGGGAAGGAGGCAAAGGCCCAGGGCACGGAGGTGACCCCGTCCTTTTCCATCCAGTTCAGAACCTCGCGGGCCAGGGGGTCGGAGGGCTTCTCTTCATCGCCAAAGGTGGTGAAGGGGGCGATAAAGCCCAGCTTGTTGGTGACGTAATCCTTGCCCTTTGCGCTGCTGAAGAGCCAGTTGAGGAAATCGATGGAAGCCTGCTGCTTTTCGGGAGAGGCCTGGCTGTTGATGGCCAGATAGTTCTCGGTGCCCACGCAGAGGCCCTGCTTCTCCTCACCGGGCATGCCGGTGTAGATGGGCAGATACTTGATGTCCTCAGCCTTTACCACGTTGCCGTCGGTGCCGGAGATTTCGGCCCAGGCCCAGTTGCCGTTCTGCACCATGGCCACCTGGCCCAGGGCGAACTCAGCCATGGATTCGCTGGTGGTCTTGCTGCCCAGCATGGTCTTGGGGGTGATGGAATTTTCAATATACAGGTCAAAGATGTTCTTAAAGTTTTCGCCGTACTTGAACGCTACGTTCTCGGAGCCAAGGCCGGCCAGGATGGCGTTGTCATACTCGGTGTTGTCGGCAAACTCATAGTACATGGGGAGGTTGGCCAGGTGGGTCTGCCAGCGCCACTGGTCGCCCATGTTGAGGCTGGTGGAGGCAAAGACGCCTTCGATGCCCAGCTGGTCCTTCTTGGCGGTCATGTCCTCCACAACGGCCTTGAGGGTGGCAAAGCTGTTGATTTCTTCGGCGGAGGAGATGGAGACAGCCTTGTCAGCAAGGGCAAAGTACTTCTCCATGATGGCGTTGTTGTAGATGATGCCGTAGCCCTCCACAACGTAGGGGATGCCGTAGACGCCGTCGCCCTCGGTGACAGCCAGGGACTTGTCGGACAGGGACTTGTAGAGGTCGGTGTCCTTCAGGTCGGCGCAGTAGTCCTTCCAGTTCTGGTAGCCCACGGGCCCGTTGATCTGGAAGATGGTGGGGGGGTCGCTCTTGGCGATCTCGGAGGTAAGGGTCTGCTCGTAGGTGCCGGAGGCGGCGGTGACGACCTTTACCTTGACGCCGGTCTCGGCCTCGTACTCCTTGGCGATCTCCTCGTAGATGGAAGCAATCTCAGGCTTAAAGTTGAGGAAATAGATCTCCTTGGCGCCCGCGGCGGAGGAGCCTGTGCCGGAGGTGCTGGAGCTGCTGGAGGCGCTGCCGCCGCCGCAGCCGGCCAGCATGACCATAGACAGTGCCATGACGACCGCAAAAATCTTCGCTAGCTTTTTCATAAAAAAATCTCCTTATCTAAGTTGTGCTGTATGTTACGGGGCCGGGCGGCCCCAGGGACAAACGTGTTCAGTCGCCGGAGCTCCGGGGCGGCCCCACCGAGGCGCCGGGTTCCAGCTCCACCTCCAGGGAGAGGTGGCGGGGGCCCTGCTTCTTTTCGATTGCGCCCAGGAGGAGGTCCACGCTGAGGGCGGCCAGGCGGACGCTGGGCTGGCGGATGGTGGTCAGGGGCGGACAGTAGTAGCCGGCCATCTCGATGCCGTCATAGCCGACCACGGAGACGTCCTGGGGCACCCGCAGGCCCCGCTGGGCAATGGCCCGGATGGCCCCAAAGGCCATGAGGTCGGACATGGCAAAAATGCCGGTGATCCGGGGGTTTTTGTCCAGAAGGTCGCCGGTGAGCCGGTAGCCGTCCTCCAGGCAGAACTTGCCCTCCCGGCAGTACTCGGGCCGGATGGGGATGCCGTTGTCCCGGAGGCACTGGATCCCGCCCTCCAGGCGCTGGCGGCTGGTGCTGGAGACGTCGCTGCATCCGCCGATGATGCCTATGTGGCGGTGGCCCTGGCGGATGAGGCACTCCACGGCCATCCGGCCTCCCAGGCGGTCGTCCACCGAGACGCTGGAGAGGTTGTGATAGGACACCTGCTCCGCGGAGGTGGTGGCCAGGACACAGGGGACGCCGATGGCGCCAAAGTGGCGGACAAAGTTCTGCGGCTCGCCGCCCAGGAAGATGACCCCCTTGGGCTTTGCCTCCCGGCAGAGGCGCTCGGCGGCGCGGACCTCGTTGACGCCCTCGTCGTAGTAGTGGAGGACGGCGCCATAGCCCGCCCGGCCGATGTCGGCCTGGATGCGTTCGATGATGGTGGCGAAAAAGAGGTTAAAAGAACCTTTGACCACAACAATGATATTATTGCTCACCTGCTGCTTTAAATGCTTGGCATTTGCGTTGGGAACAAATTTATTTTCTGCCACAATCTGCTTGATCTTGGCTTTGGTTTCTTCGCTGACGTCGGGGTGGTCGTTGAGCGCCCGGGAAACGGTGCTCACCGCACAGCCGGACAGGCGGGCGATGTCCTTGATGGTCATGGGCCGGTCGCCTCCTTTTGTCGAATCGTTGGGAACGTTGCCGGAAACGTTCCCGGCCTTTATGGTGACATTATAGCACCCATGTTCCCGGGATTCAAGGGGTTTTTGTGCTTTTTGTGGAAAGTGGAAAACAATCTTTTGTGGTTTTGGTTAAAATCACATGCCACGGATTCCTTTGCAGCAATCCCCGGGATCCAAAAATCCCCTCGCTCCTTGGGAGCGGGGGGATTGGGAGCCGGAACTGCTTTCCGGGGGTTGGGCCGTCTGCCGGGGCGGCTCCGCCCGGCGGCCAGAAAGAGGTTGAGCGCCAATTTTATATGGTTAACCAGGTATGGGGCCCAGCGCGCCGTTGCCCCCTCCCCCCGCAAAGTCACAAAGTGGTTTGATTTGTGTTTCAGGGCGGGGGGAGGGACAGCGGCAGGCCCCCCGGCCGGGCGCAAAGCACCTGGGTATGCCCCACCATGCCCCCCCGCTTGAAAAGCGAGGGGAAATGTGGTATACTTTGATGTCATTGGACGCCGGAATACCGGCCTTGCAGGGTGTTCTGGCACCCCGTGAGGGGGATTCCCGAGTTCCCGCTCGGGGACCCTGTCCAATGTTTTTCTTTGCGCCCGGGGCCTGGGAGGGCCGCAGACAAGGGACGACAAAAAGGCCGCCTGGGTGCGCAACACACACCCAAGCGGCCTCTTTTTTACCGGTATGCACATGTAATGGGAACAAAGCCCCATGCCCGCCACCTCTTTTAAAGGGGCGGAAAATGTGGTATACTCAAAGAGCCGTTGGAATTGCTGGGTCAATAACCCAGCCGTGGGGTGCTACGACACCTCATGGGGCGGAGAGGTTTGCCGCCCTCTCCGTTCCATCAACGGTTTATTTTTTTGTCTTTTTGATCATGCCGGGAGCGGCGCAAAGGGCATAACCGCCCCGGCCACAGGGGTGTCACAACCTCTATGGGATTATTATACGCCAAAGGACGAGGATTGCCAAATAAAGCCGGCTCCCGTCAGCCCTCCGGCCGGGCGATGAGGAACTTGATGGGGATGCCCTCCCGGGTGAACATCTCCTCATGTTCGGTGACCACGTTGGGGGCAAAGCCGCTGGCGTGGAGGTCCCAGGTGATGTATTCCGCCCGCCACCCATCCTGGGCCAGGTAGCCCAGGGTATCCTCAAAGAGGGGGTCGTCGTCGGTCTGGAACCACAGCTGGCCGCCGGGGGCCAGATACCGCCGGTACTGCTCCAGCTGGCGGGTGTGGGTCAGGCGGTGCTTGTGGTAGCTCCCCTTGGGCCAGGGGTTGCAGAAGTTGATGTAGATGCGGTCCACCCGCTCCTCCTCCCCAAAGATGAGGTGGAGGCGCTCGATGTCGTGGGCGGCCAGGAGGAGGTTGTCCGCCGGGCGTCCGGCTGCGGCATAGGCAGCCTCCGCCTTGCGCTTGGCCAGGGCCAGCACCTCGCTCTTGATGTCCAGCCCCAGATAGTTGAGCTCCGGGTGCTCCGGGGCAAGCTGCGCCAGAAAGCCCCCCTTGCCGCAGCCCAGCTCCAGGTGGAGGGGCGCCCCGGGCCGGGGGAAGGTCTGCCGCCAGCGCCCGCGCAGGGTCTGGGGCTCGTCTACAAAAAAGGGGCAGTCCGCCAGCTCCGGGCGGGCCCACGGTTTCCGTCTCAGACGCATCAGTCGCCGCCCCTGCCTTTCTCCCTGCCCCGCTTGGGCGGGTCCTGCCTGCCCAGGCTGTCGATGAGCCTCTCCGCCAGGAGGATGTCCCGCTGGGCCTCGGCGGCCAGCTGGATGACCAGGGCGGCCAGGGCCTGATCCCGGTCCTCCGGGCCGATGCCCGCTTCCTCCGTCCGGCGGATAAGGTCGTCAGCCAGGGCGGGAGCCTGAGCAAAGCGCTCCTTCTGGGCCTCCAGGAAGATGTCGTAGACCGGGGCCATCTCCTCCGGGCGCTCCAGAGGCCCCCCCACCCTGCCCATATCCTGGATGGACAGCATCCTCTTCAGCTGGCAGATGACGCTCAGGGCCATGACGTGGGCCTTGTCATACCGCTTGCGGTTGGCGGGACGGGTCAGCCCCGCCTTGCTGTAATTGTTGACCATGGTGCCGGTGACCAGCGGGGTGCGGCTGTCCCTCTGGAAGAAGCCGAGCCGCCTCTCCAGATAGGTGATGAGCTGATCCATATACAACTCGATGTCGGGGATCTCCTCCTTGCGAATCTGGGGGACCTGGGTCATTTCCCCGGCAATATCCCTGGTTTCTTTCTTCCAATCAGACAACAGCCACGCCTCCTTGCGGATTAAGTAATACCGGATATCGTCATATTCCATACTGCATTATACCCCATCGGCCGCCAAAAATCAAATACCCATATCGTCTCCGGAGATGCGGCGCACCAGGAAGTTGACCAGCACCACCACCAGGATAAGGATGACCGCCAGGGAGGCGGTGAGGAGGATCTTGCCCTCCTCCTGGGTGGAAAACACCACAGTGCCGATGGTCTCGTTGCGCACCGACCACAGCAGCGAGGAGAGGGTGATCTCGGAGAGGGTTGGGG
>JAEXZK010000024.1 GCA_023451415.1 Bacillota bacterium
GCACACTTCCCCGCAGCTCATTTCTGTCCGCGGGCCTTGTTTGACAGCTGCCGCACCACCGTTTCATGGAGTTCCAGATGGGGAGCATGGCCCCCAATGGGAAAGCGCGCACCCCGCCTGCGGCGGCGTCTCAGGCAAACCCTTGGGGCGAAACCGCCCTCCACCATGGAAGCACAGGCTGCCGGCAAACGCCTTCTGTCCGACTACCTCCAGGGGTCTTTACCGCGTGTAAAAGTGCCGGAGTGGGCCAGGCTGAAAGAGAGAAATCTCCCTGGGCTTACAGTCCCTTTGGAGCAAGGCAAAAGGCCTGGAGCACGAATTGGCTCCAGGCCTGCCTGGTGGTGCGGAAGATGGGACTTGAACCCACACACCGAGGTACTGGCTCCTAAGACCAGCGCGTCTGCCATTCCGCCACTTCCGCGCAAACGCGCCCTTGGGCGCGCTTTTAACACTGTCGATCATTATAGCACCCCGGGGCACGGGGTGTCAATCACAGCTGTGCCAAGCCCCTCTTTACCAGCTCCTGGGCGGAAAGAAGAACGCCCGCCCGTCCGGAGGGATAGGTCAGACCGCCCTGGAGCCAGACGGCATAGGGGGGCCTCAGGGGTGCGTCGGCAGAGAGCTCGATGGACGCCCCCATGGTAAAGGCGCCCGCCGCCATGATGACCTGGCTGTCGTAGCCGGGCATATCCCAGGGCTCGGGGGCGACATAGGAATCGATGGGAGAGCCCTTCTGGACCCCCTGGCAGATGGCGATCAGCTCCTCGGGCCCGCTGGTGAGGATGGACTGAATGATGTCGGTGCGGGGCTCCCCGGGGCCGGGCACCACCCGGTAGCCCAGCAGGCTGTACAGCGCCGAGGCAAAGACCGCCGTCTTTACCGCAGAGGACACCACCTCCGGGGCCAGGAAAAGCCCCAGGTACATGCTCCGCAGCACGTCCATGGTGCACCCGACTTCTTTGCCCATGCCCGGGCAGGTGAGGCGGTAGCCGCAGAGCTCCACCAGGTCCCTGCGGCCGGCGATGTAGCCCCCGGTGGGGGCTACGCCGCCGCCCAGGTTCTTGATGAGGGACCCGGCCACAAGATCGGCTCCCACCTGGGTGGGCTCCAGGCGCTCCACCAGCTCGCCGTAGCAGTTGTCCACCATGACGATGACGCCGGGGTTGCCCTCCTTGGCCGCGGCGGCCATTTTTTCGATGACGGCAATGGCCAGGGAAGGCCGCAGGCTGTACCCCCGGGAACGCTGGATGTAGATCATTTTGGCGTCCCTGGCCGCCTCACGGATGGCGGGAAGATCGGGGGAGCCATCCTCCAGCAGCTCCACTTGGGCATATTCCACCCCAAACTCCCGGAGCGAGCCGGTGCCCTCGCCCCGGATGCCGATGGTCTCCTCCATGGTGTCGTAGGGGCTGCCGGTGACGGATACCAGCTTATCCCCCGGCCTCAGCACCCCAAAGAGGGCTGTCGCCAAAGCGTGGGTGCCGGAGACAAAGGTATGGCGGCAGAGGGCGTCCTCCGTGCCGAAAATGTCGGCATAGACCCGGTCCAGATCGTCCCGGCCCCGGTCGTCATAGCCGTAGCCGGTGGTGCCCTTGAGGTGGGCGTCGCTGATCCGGTGGTTCCGGAAGGCGGCAAGCACCTTGGCGGTATTGTAGTGGGCGTTGGCCTCGATAGCGGCAAAGGATTCTTTGCAAAGCTCTTCCGCCTTGCCGGCCAATGCCATGAGCCGGGGGTCTATTTCCAAAAAATCAGTCATATTAAGCACCTTTTATACGATATGTATTTTATTTTGTCGGAATTTCTGTCAAAGCACAAAGTCCATTCCGCTGAAATCCAGCCTTTTCATAGAGGGGGACCAGTTCTTCCCGGCAGGCCAAAAAAGGGACATGCCCCGCTTCCAGGCACCGCCGGGCAATCTCCCGGACGGTGGCAAGGGCAAAGCCTTTCCCCCTGTATTCCGGGATAACGGCCACACAGGTGACGGCCGCTTCTGCACCCTCCGCCCAGGAGAGCACGCTGCAGGACACGGTCCGGCCCTGCAATCGGCCCAGGAAGACCGCCTCGCACCCCCGCCGGACGTGGAGATGGCGGCACGCATAAAAGGAATCCCGGCCTTCCTCCGGCAGGGCCCCCGCCGCCAGCAGCACCTCCGTCAATCCGGCCACAGGCCCCTCCGCCAGGGCAAAGCCCTCCGGCAGCTCCCGTCCGGGGAGAAGCCGGGCGCAGGCCATCACCGGAAGGGTGGTATGGGGAAGCCCCACGGCCCGGGCCACCGCCTCGTCCGCTTCCAGGCAGCGGAAGCCCTTGGCCAGAAGGAATTGCGCCATCTCTTCCGCAGCCTCCCTGTCCTCGGGGTCGGTCAAAGCCGCCCAAACGCGGCCGCCGTTTTCCATCGCCCAGCCCCGGGGTTCTCCCCCCGGCCCGGTCTGGAGCCAGAAGTCCCGGCAGGCACCGGGCCCCGCCACCCGCAGGCCACAGCGGATGGCCACATTCATGCAGGGGCGGCCCTTTACCGACCGGGGGTTCAGGAGGGATGGGTCCTCCAGCCAGCGGATCACAGGCCGAAGGCTCCGATGAGCTCTTTCAGCAGGCGGTAGGCGTCCTCCATGTCCTGCTTGGCGGCCAGGGAGTGGGCGGAGTGTATATACCTCACCGGCAGGGAGACTGCCAGCACCCGGACCCCCTCCCGGGAGGCCTGGACGCTGCGGCTCTCGTTGCCGCCGAATACCCCTTCCTTGGTCTGCCAGGGGATGCCCGCCCCCTCCGCCGCCGCAATGGCGGCCTGATACAGGGCGCGGCTGTAGGTGGTCCCCCTGTCCTTATAGGAGAGGACGGGGCCCTTCCGCAGGGCACAGACCTTCTTGTGGGCGGGGGCGGAGGGGATATCCCCGGCGGTGGTGCCCTCCACAGCGATGCCGATGTCCGGTGCTGTGCCAAAGGCAGCGGTGCCGCCGCCCAGGCACCCGGTCTCCTCCTGGCAGGTGAAGGCGAAGGTGCAGTCACAGGGCAGGTCGGAGCGGATCAGCTCCACCAGCAGAGCGCAGCCGCCCCGGTCGTCGATGGCCTTGGAGGCGATGCAGCCGTCTCCCATCTCCCGGTATTCCCCCACAAAGGTGATCTGGTCCCCGGGAGCCGCCAGGGACAGGGCCTCCTCCCGGGAGGAAGCGCCGATGTCCACCAGCATGTCGTCCAGCTTGGCGTATTTCTCTTTCTCGTCGCTGTCCAGCAGATGGACGGGCTTGACGCCGATGGTGCCGGGCAGGGCCCTTTCCCCCACCAGCACCGGACGCCCCGCCGCCACGGCGGGCATGATCCCCCCCACCGGGGCAAACCGGAGGAAGCCGTCTTCCTGGACGTGGGTCACCAGGAGCCCCACCTCGTCCATGTGGGCGGAGAGCAGGAGCTTTTGGACCGCAGGGGCCGCCCCCTTCTTCTCCACGATAAGGTTGCCGGTGGGGTCCACCCGCCAGCTGTGGCAATGTCCGTCGATCATCCGGAGGATGGCGTCCCGCACGGCGTCCTCCATCCCCGAGACGCCCCGGAGCTGGGTGAGGGTGCGCAGATTGTCATAAAAGGTATTCATTCCTTCGCCGCCTCCTTTACAAAGGCCGCCAGCAACCGGGCGGTGTGCTCCACGTCATCCAGGCAGATGGTCTCCACCGGGGTGTGCATATTCCGCAGGGGGATGGACACCAAGGCCGTGGCCACCCCGGGCCCGGCGGCGGCTATCCCTTCGGCGTCGGTGCCGGTGCGACCGCCCATCACTTCCAGCTGGAAGGGGATCCCCTCCCGGACGGCCAGGTCCCTGAGGCGGGCGGTCATGGCGCGGCTGAGAGCGGGTGCCGTCCCGATCATGGGGCCGGCGCCCATCCGGCCGCACTTCCAGGCCGGGACGCCAAAGCCATCGGCAAAGGAGACGTCCACAGCCAGGGCCATATCCGGCGCCACGGCAAAGGAAGACGTCGCGGCGCCCGCGCCGCTGCCCTCCTCCATGGAGGCCAGCACCACCGTCACCCGGCAGCCCGGCGCGGCGGCGTGGAGCTCCCGGGCCGCCAGCAGCACCGCTGTGCAGCCGATGCGGTTGTCCAGGGCGCGGCTGCACAGCCGCCCGCCCTCCAGGACGCTCAACGGGCCGTCCATGGTGATGCAGTCTCCCGGAGCGAAAAGCTCCCGTGCCCGGCTGGATTCAAAGCCGGTATCCACCAGCACCTCCTCCATCTTCAGGGGCTTCTCCTCCCCGTCGGAGAGGTGGGGGGGCACCGAGGCGACAACGCCCTCAAAGTCCCCGGAAGCGGCGTGGACAGTGACGGGGGAGGCAGGCAGCAGGCGGCGGTCCAGGCCGCCCACGTTGGCCACCCGGAGGAAGCCCCCCTCCTCCACCCGGGTGACCATCATGCCGATCTGGTCCAGATGGGCCTCCAGCATGATGTGGGGCCTGCCGGGCAGGCCCTCGCAAACGGTGCAAATCACGCTGCCCAGCGGGGAAAGCCTTGGCTCCCCCAGAGGCCGCAGCAGCTCCATGGCCGCCTGAGCAGCCTGGTCCTCCCGGCCTGAGACGCCCACGGCCTGGGTCAGCTGCCGGGCCATGGCGATGATTTCCTGGCGGTCTTTCAATCCTATCCGCTCCTTCTATTTCAGTTGGTTCACAAGCTCTTTGAAGTGACGGCCCCGGGCCTCAAAGTTGGGGTAGGCGTCAAAGCTGGCGCAGGCCGGGGAAAGGGAAACAATATCCCCCGGCGCGGCCTCGGTCCGGGCTTTTTCCACCGCGTCGGGGAGATCCTTGGCGTGGACGATCCGCAAGCCGCTCTCGGCGTAGCCGGGGCAGGCGGTGACGGCGGCCTCGATCTTGGGGGCGGTGGTCCCCGTGAGCACCAGGGTCTTGACGTTTTTCAGGATCACGGGGGCCAGGGGCTCAAAGGGGATCTGCTTGTCATAGCCTCCGGCGATGATGATCAGCTTCTGGTCGAAGGAGTTGAGCCCGGCAATGGTGCGGGTGGGGCTGGTGGCAATGGAGTCGTTATACCAACGCACCCCATCCAGGGTGCGCACCAGCTCAATGCGGTGCT
>JAEXZK010000077.1 GCA_023451415.1 Bacillota bacterium
GGCCCAGGCGGCAATGCGCATATACCGGGCCCCCTCCAGGATAACCTCCTGGTCGGGGGTGAAAATGGACATGATGGCCTCGGGGAAGAAACGGCCCAGGACAAAAATGACCAGGGACAGCGCCAGGGTGACCCGGTACATGATGGCCAGGATGCTGCGCATGGTCTTGGTGTCCCCTTTGCCCCAGTATTGGGCCAGGAGGATGTTGGTGCCGCTGGCGATGCCAAAGGTCAGCCCCATGAAGAGCATGCCGAACTGGTTGGCCATGGCCGCGCCCGCCAGCTGGATCTCGCCCAGCTGGCCCAGCATCACCGTATCCATCATGCTGGTCATGTAGGTGATGAGGTTCTGCATGGCCACCGGCAGGGCGATGCCCCAAAGGCTCCGGCGGAGCTGCCGGTCCTCCAGCACCTTCATAAATCCCATGGAAACGCCTCCTTAATCAATCTATGAAAAGGGACTGCGGCAGGTCCCGCCGGAAAGACGCCGCCCTATGCGGCGGGCTCCGCTTTTTTGCCGTAGAGAAACATCAGCACCGAAACTCCGCAGATAATGCAGTAGCCCAGGACGCTCCACAGGTCGGGGATCTGGCTGAAGAGGACAAAGCCCAGGACGGCGGAAAAGACCACCTGGGAATAATCGTAGACCGAGATGGTGCGGGCAGGGGCGTTGGTGTAGGCCGCGGTCACCGCGAACTGGGCAAAGGCCGCACACAGCCCCGCACACAGGAGCATGGCCAGCTGATATAGGGACATGGGATGATAATCCAGGATCAGAAAAGGCAGGGTGGCCACACAGGAGAAGGTGGAAAAAAAGAAAACGATAAAGGGCCCCCGCTCCCCCTTCTGCCCCAGCCAGCGGACGGCGGTGTAGGCCGCGCCGGCGGACATCCCGCCCAGGACCCCCACCAGGGAGGGGAACAGCGCGGCGGAGGCAAAGCCCGGCTTGACAATCAGAAGCATCCCTCCAAAGGCGGCTAGGATGCCCAGTATCTGGAAGGGCTTAATCCGCTCCTTGAGTGCCAGGCGGGAAAAAAGGATGGCAAAGAAGGGGGAGAGCTTATTGAGCATGGAGGCGTCGGAGAGAAGCAGGTGGTCCACCGCGTAAAAGTTGCAAAGGACCCCCATGGTCCCAAAGGCGGACCGCAGGAGGAAGACGGGCAGGTGGGCCCGATCCCACCGGAGCTTTTCCTCCGACCGCAGCAGCAGGACCAAAGCGGCCCCCAGGGCCACCAGGTTGCGGAAAAAGCTTTTCTGCACTGAGGGAAGGTCCCCCGCCAGACGGACGAAGGTGTTCATCAGCGCAAAAAAGAAGGCGGAGCAGAGGATAAACAAAATGGCTTTATTTCGTTTTGTCAGCATATATTCGTCCTTCATCCTTCCAAGAAAAAGAGCGCCCGCACAGGACGCTCTTTTTCTATGAAGCTTCTTGTGAGCGGTTGTCAAGGCCGGGTCCGATGAAGCCGCCGGTCACCCCGACACATGGGATTAGTGTAGCAAATCTTACCCCAAAAAGCAACTGGCTGAAAAAATTTTGCCGAAACGGCCGAGGGTTGAAAAGGAGAGCGCCTACCATGCCCCAAACAAAAGCCAAGGAGGAAAAGTGATGCAAAATACGACGGATATTGTGAGATTTTGCTTGTAATTTTACAGGAATGCCGGGAAACAGACACAGACCTGCTCGGGAGAATGCTAAATTTCTCCCTGCTGAAACAAAAAATTATACAGATCAAAGGCAGTTGGCACGAAAATTGCTACTTGTTTAACTGTAAAGAACAAGAAGGGAGAAAAAAACGCTGAAAATAAAGTTAAATTACAGCTGGGTAATCGTAGGAGCTGCCTTTCTGTTGTCGGCGGCGGGTACAACCATACTGGTCAACTGCATCGGCATTTTTATCAAACCTGTAAGTGAGGCCCTGGGCTTCCCCAGAGGGCAGTTTGCCCTGTTTTATACCTTTTCAAGCCTTGCCACCATGCTCGTTTCTCCCATCATGGGACTAATGATGAAGCGGTTTGACTTGCAAAAAATAGTCGTGATTTGCTCCTTGGGGGCCTCTTCCACACTGTGGGGTTACACCTTTTGCAAGGAGTTATGGCACTTCTATTTCATCGGTTTTTTATGCGGAATCTTTACCTGCGGCCTAACTTCCATGATGATTTCGACTGTTATCGGCAGATGGTTTGCAGAGAAGCGGGGGCTGGCGCTGGGATTGGCCTTTGCCGGCAGCGGCTTGGGCTCCATTATTCTCAATCCTCTGACAAGCGCCGTTATCGAAGGCGCTGGGTGGAGGATGGCATTTATAACCCTAGCGGTGGTACTGTCCGCCGTCAATGTGCCAGTGGCGCTTCTCTTTATCCGCAGCTCCCCAGCAGATATGGGACTCGCGCCATACGGCCAAGACTGCCAGAACCGCGGGACAAGACCTCCTGCTGCAAGCATCCGCCAGAAGGAGGCGCTGCGGATGAGGGCCTTCTGGATGCTGGCGGCTTCTATTTTCCTCTGCGGTATCATTGGCACCGGAGTGCAGCAGCACATCAACGCCTATCTCACCGACCTGGGGCACTCCAGCGCCTATGCGGCCTTTATTTTTGCCTTGGTAATGGCAGTACTCATCCCGGGAAAAATGCTCCTGGGGTGGATATTCGATCACAAGGGACCCGGCTGGGGGATGTCGGTCATCTGCGGAATGTTTATCCTTTCCATGACCATTTTTGAAGCCGCTCAGGACAAAAGGGCGGCCTGTGTGTTCAGCCTGTTTTTCGGCGTT
This sequence comes from Bacillota bacterium, assembly GCA_023451415.1. Lineage (GTDB taxonomy): Bacteria > Bacillota > Clostridia > Oscillospirales > Ruminococcaceae > Angelakisella. The sequence continues at coordinate 2,768 of JAEXZK010000077.1, forward strand.
GCCTATACGGTTCTGTCAATTCCGCCATCCTGCCTTACCATGGAGTTGCTGGGCCCGGAGGACTACAGCGCAAACTACGGTGTTATCACCATGTTCCTCTGCGGCGGGATGGCCTTGGGGTCTCCGATCTCGGCCTTTCTCTACGACTTATTTGGTTCCTACCGGGCGGCATGGATGATGTATGGTCTTCTGGCGATGGCCGTATGGCTTATTATCTCCGCCACAATTCGTCAATTTAATGCCAAAAAGACTTATAAGGAGGAATAACGGTGAGTTTTGCCAGTTTTGAGCAGTTGTTTGATTCTATGAGAGGATGCCCCCAAAAACGCACAGCGGTGGTGTGGGCTGAGGACGGCCACACCATGGAGGCTGCGGCCAAGGCTTGCCAACTGGGAAGTGTAGAGCCTGTTTTCATCGGCCACGCTCGGGAACTGGAAAAACGATGGAGAGAAACCGGGGTGGATTTCCAGCCGCAATTTATTCCAGCTGAGTCACCGGAAGATGCTGTGACTGCCGCCGTAGCCATGGCTCGGGCGGGGGAGGTGGAAGTTATTCAAAAAGGCCTTGTAGAAACGGCTGTGCTGATGCGTCAGATAGTCCGGAAAGAGAATGGGCTTTGCCAAAGGGGGGTCCTTTCCCACCTGACCCTGGTAGAGCTGCCCAGTTATCACAAGCTTTTGGGTATTACCGATTGCGCCCTCCTCACTTACCCCACTGTCGAACAAAAAAAGGAGGCCATCCGCAATGCCCTTACCTTTTTCCATGGCGTGGGCCAGGAGGAGGTTAAAGTGGCAGTGCTGGCAGCAGTGGAGAAAGTGAATCCCAAGATGCCTGAGACCGTGGAGGCCGCAGAATTAAAAGAAGCCTGTAACAGGGGAGAACTGCCGGGAAGCACCGTGGAGGGCCCCATTTCCTACGACTTGGCTGTGGTACCGGAGGCCGCCCGTATCAAGGGCTATCAAAGTCCCGTAGCCGGGGACGCGGACCTGCTGGTGGTGCCAAACATCACCGCGGGCAACCTGTTGGTAAAGTCCCTGTCCTACAGTGCCGGAGGATATACCGCCGCGGTGGTGCTGGGGGCCAAGGTGCCGGTGGTCATCACCTCACGTTCCTCTCCGGTGCAAAGCAAGATCACGGGCCTGCGGCTGGCTGCCGCCATGGCGGGCCGCCGGGAACAATAAGGATTACAGGAGGATACATATGGCCGAACACTATATTTTAGCGATCAATCCCGGGTCTACCTCTATGAAGATGGCGGTCTATCAGGATGAGAAACTGAAAGAAAAATATCAGAAAAGTTACACGGCGGAGGAGCTGGCGCCCTATGAAAAGATATCGGATCAGCTTGACTTAAGGTACCAGTCGGTGAGGGAATTCCTTGTCGGACTGCCGTCGGAGATCACCCTGTCTGCGGTAGTGGGCCGGGGCGGTGTTATCGTTCCGGTGCAAAGCGGCGCATATCGGGTCAATGAGCTCATGATGGATCGGCTCCAAAACCGTCCTTTGGGGCAGCATGCATCCAACCTGGGTGGGATTCTGGCCTACCGGGTGGCGGAATCCTTTGGCATTCCCGCCTATGTCTACGACGGTGTTACGGTAAATGAGTTCGAGCCGCTGGCCTTTCTTACCGGCCACAAGGAAGTGATCCGTCTCAGCAGGTGCCACGCCCTCAACATGCGGGCCATGGCCATCCGTGCCGCCAAGGAAGCGGGGAGTTCTTATCAAAGGATGAATCAGATTGTGGTGCATATGGGGGGCGGGATTACTCTTTCGGCCCATCGCCAGGGAAGAATGGTGGATATCGTTCTGGATTCCGAAGGGCCTTTTTCGCCGGAACGGGGAGGGCGGATCCCGGTGACCCCGCTGCTGCGGTATGCCGTGGCAAAAGGACTTGACCCCGCAACTCTGATCAGACAGACCAGAGGAAGCGGCGGATTGGTATCACTGCTGGGCACCAATGACGCCCGGGAAGTGGAGCGGAGGATAGGCGAGGGGGATCAGCTGGCTCTGCTGGCCTATGAGACCATGGCTTACCAGACGGCCAAAGCCGTGGGGGAACTGGCCACTGTGCTGGAAGGAAAAGTTGACCAGATTGTACTTACCGGCGCCATCGCTTACTCGCAAATGTTTGTTGACTGGCTGCGGCGCCGTATCGGATTTTTGGGCAGGGTAGTTGTAATCCCCGGCGAAGATGAACTAGAGGCCCTGAGTTTGGGCGTCCTGCGGGTCCTGCGGGGGGAAGAGGAGGAGCATGTTTATACCCCGGAATTGGACCAGTGGGATGAAAAATACATGATAGATAAGGCGCTGAAGGAGTTTGCCGATAAGAAGAAAGGCGGCTAAATACAAATGAAAAAACAAGTTTTGATGATGGACAAAAAAGATAATGTGGCCATCGTAATCCGCGAAGTGGAGCCCGGTGAGCTGGTCACAGTGGAAGAAATCGGGGCCTCGTTTACGGCACAGGAAAAGATTCCATGTTCCCATAAGGTCGCCATAGCGGATATCGAGGAAAGGACCCCTATCCTCCGGTATGGGGAACCCATCGGCTACGCCACCCGAAAAATCCGGCAGGGGGAATGGGTCCATGTCCATAATTTAGACGCCTACAAAATTATGTAGAGGGGGACAAGTGAGGATGAAAAAGACTTTTATGGGATACCATCGGCCTGACGGCGGCGTGGGCATCAGAAATTATGTGGCGGTCTTGTCCACGGTGTGCTGCGCCAATATGGTGGCGGAGCGGATTGCCCGTGAGGTGGACGGAGCCGTGGCCATTTGTCATGGCCACGGCTGTGGCCGAAGGCCGGAACGCCCTATGCACAACAATGTTTTGGTAGGCCTGGGCACCAATCCCAATGTCTATGGCGTGGTGGTAATCAGCCTGGGGTGCGAAGGAACCCCGGCTGCCTGGGTGGCAGATGAAATCCGCAAAAGCGGACGACAGGTAGAGCTGCTGGTAATTCAGCACGAGGGTTCCAACAAAACGGTAGAAAAAGGAGTCGGCATAGTCCGGCAGATGGTAAACGAGGCTCGCAAGCAGCGGCGGGAGGAAACTCCGGTCAGCAAGCTGATGCTGGGGATGGAGTGCGGTGGTTCGGACGCGCTTTCCGGTGTTACCGCTAATCCGGCCATCGGCGGATTATCTGACTGGCTGATTAAGGAAGGTGGGACCGCCGTCCTCACCGAGACCACGGAGCTTATCGGCACCACAGATATTTTAGGCAAGAGGGCCAAGGATGAAGAAGTGCGGCGGCGCATCCGCCAAGTGGTAGAAGACGCTCATCAGAACACCATGCTCTGCTTGGGTGAAAATGCAGCCAGGGCAATTGCACCAGGCAATATGGACGGCGGGATGTCCACCATCCAGGAAAAGGCCCTGGGCTGTGTCCGCAAAGGAGGCAGTTCTACCATCAACCAGGTGGTGGATTATGGAGTCAAGCCGACCCAGAAAGGGCTGGTTATTATGGACGGTCCCGGTTACGATGCAGAATCCGTCACAGGGCTGGCTGCAATGGGCTGCCAGATTATTTTCTTCAGCACCGGCCGGGGAACCCCCTTGGGCTTCCCGATTGTACCGGTGGTAAAAGTGGCCAGCAACAGTGCCCTGTATCAACGGATGCCCGATGATATGGATATCAATGCCGGCAGGTTGTTGGAAGACAACTGTTCTTTTCCACAGCTGCTGGAGGAAATGGCAGAGACCATGGTAAATACGGCGGACGGCCTTTTTACCAAGTGCGAAGTTAACGGTCAGACCAGCTACGTCTGTCTTTGGAGCTACAGTAAGTCTATTTAAAGGGTGTTCTGCCAGCGCAAAAGGGGATCCGTTCCGCTGGGGGTGAGGGAAAGATGAAAAATGCATTGATCGTGGTACCATTTCGGCAGCTGGAACCTTTTTATAGGCTGGAAATGAAAAAGCGGGGTTTGGACATCGACATTCTCACCATTGTGCAAAAGCAAGGTGAAAGCAGCTATGAGGCGACGCTTAAACAGATAAAGGAACAGATTGCATCAGGAAAGGAAATTATTATCACCCGAGGCACCTTGGCTGGAGAAGTGCGGACCCGCTTTCCTCATATCCATGTGGTAGAGCTGGAAGTAACCGACCTGGATGTCCTGGAAACCATGCAGAAATACGCAGGAACCAGCAAAAATGTGGCTGTGGTGGAATGCGAATCCTTTATCCGCAAGGTGCGCCGGGCAGGGAAGCTTCTGAATATCCCTGTTGCGGAATTTGCTGTGGAGACGGTGGCCCAGCTGAGAACAATCAGCCTGGAGGCGGCCCGGGCCGGGTACAACGTGATTCTTGGCGGCGGCCTGGGAGACAACGACCACTATCTGCGGCAGTTGGATTCCTATCCGGTTGTTTATGAGATGATCGGATGTTCTCAGGAAGCTGTGGCCGCATCGCTCCAGCGGGCTCTGGAGGTGTGCGCCACCATTCAGTCAGAGCGGGAAAAGATGGAGATGCTTCGTACCATCATCAATTTTTCCCCCAATGGTCTGCTTGCCGTGGATGGCAAGGGGAAGATCACCGTGTTTAATGCCATGGCCCAAAAGCTTCTGCAGCTGGATGAGATGGCCCAGGGCAGGCCCGTTTCCCAAGTGATGCCCGAACTGGGCTTAAACAAGACCCTGAAGGACGGCAGGGGTGAGGAAAACTGGGTATTGAAAAGCCGGGACCTGGTGGTAACAAACATTCCCCTGCGGGCCAGGGGCGAGGTCTTGGGGGCGGTATCCAGCTTTCAGGCCATCCGGGATGTGGAGGAATCGGGACGGAAGCTTCGCTCCCAGATGGCCCAAAAGGGCTTGGCTGCCCATTACACCTTTGACGACTTTGTTGGGAGCAGCCCTCAGGTGCAGCAGACCAAAAAACTGGCACAGACCTTCTGCCAGCTCGATTCCACGGTGCTGATTACCGGAGAAACAGGGACTGGTAAAGAGATTTTGGCCCAGTCCATTCATAATGCCAGCGATAGGCGGGATCAGCCATTTGTGGCGGTAAACTGTTCCGCACTGCCCGGTTCCCTGCTGGAAAGCGAACTTTTTGGCTATACAGATGGCGCTTTTACCGGAGCCCGGAGGGGCGGCAATATGGGGTTGTTTGAGTTAGCCCACAAGGGGACCCTTTTTTTAGATGAAATCGGAGAGATCGATAAGCGGATGCAGGCTTTGCTGCTTCGGGTTCTCCAGGAAAAAGAGGTGCGCCGTATCGGGGGCGAAAAGGTGATCCCTGTGGATG
>JAEXZK010000185.1 GCA_023451415.1 Bacillota bacterium
GGACCATACTGCTGTTTTTTGGCGTTTTGATTCTGCTGTTCAAAGCTTATCACAGGTATTCCCGCCAACTGGAGAAAATCGCCTTTGTGGATCATATCACCGGAGGGATGAACAACGCCGCCTTCCAGGACAGATGTGCGGAAATGCTGCAAAAGTCCCCGCCCAATACCTATGCGGTGGTCCTGATTAATATCAGGAATTTTAAGCTGATCAACGAGAGCTTCGGCAGCGTCAGAGGGGACGCTACCCTCCGCTATATGATGGATGTGATTTCTCACCGGGTCTCCGATGGGGAGCAGGCGGCCAGGGCGGATGCGGACAATTTTTTCCTCTGCCTGCGTGAGAATGATCCGGCAGTGATTTGCCAGCGGCTCAAGGACATGACGGAAGGAATCCAGGCATTCAACGCCGACAGCCAGGAGCCTTATTATCTGACCATCCAGCAGGGGGCGTATATTGTGGACGACCCCTCCCTGGAGACCACGGTCGTGCAGGACCGCGCCAAAACCGCTTGCCGCAGCCGGTCTGGCTTCCAGGAGGACGAGTGCAGTTTTTACAGCACGTCAATTACAAAGCAGCTGCAAAAGGAGCATGACCTCAACGGGCTGTTTGCCAATTCCCTGGAAAGCGGGGATTTTAAACTTTTCCTCCAGCCCAAGGTGCGGCTGGAAGACCGAAGCGTCGGCGGGGCAGAGGCGCTGGTGCGCTGGCAGCATCCCCAGCGCGGCATGATCTATCCTTCCGATTTCATCCCTTTTTTTGAAAAGAACGGAAGAATCTGTCAGCTGGATATTTACATCTTTGAACAGACCTGCAAAACGATCCGCCGTTGGATGGACGCAGGCAAAGAGCCTTTTCCGGTCTCGGTCAATCTTTCCCGGCAACATTTCCAGAGGCAGGACTGCCTGAATCAGTTTTATGAGATTGCTCAGAGGTATCAGATCCCCCGGGGCACCATTGAGATGGAACTGACGGAGTCGGTATTCTTTGACGATCAGGGGATCGAGACTGTCAAGGACCAGATCCACCGGATGCATGAGATGGGATTCCGCTGCTCTTTGGATGATTTTGGATCGGGATATTCCTCTCTGGACCTCCTGATGGAGTTTGATGTGGATGTCATCAAACTGGACCGCCGTTTCTTTTTCCATGAACGGGATTCCAAAAGTGAGAAGGTTATTTCCTCCATCATCGGTCTTGCCAAGGAGATCGGAGAGGACGTGGTGGCAGAGGGAATTGAGGCGGAGAGCCAGCTGGATTTCCTGTGCAGCGCTGGATGCGACATGGTTCAGGGATATGTTTTTTCAAAACCTCTCCCTGTGGCAGAGTTTGAGGAATGGGTGAGAGATTTTGGGCCCGGCGGCGGAAGACGACGCTTTGCAGAACCGCTGGGAAGATAAAAGCAGCGGGAACAGCTTTGTTCCCGCTGCTTTTGGCTTTGCCAGTGGCGTTCACAGAATGTTAACTTGACTTGGAGTGAACACCAAGGAGTAAGCTGGTTTTAAGCCAAGGCCAAAAAAGAGCAAAGGATGAATGACATGAGCAAAAAGGTTTTGATTCTATCCTCCTCGCCGCGCAAAGGCGGCAATTCTGACCTGCTGTGCGACCGATTCCAGCAGGGTGCCCGGGAAGCGGGCCACCAGGCGGAAAAAATTTTTCTGCGGGAAAAGGACATCCGCTGTTGCACCGGGTGCGGCGTGTGTAACAATATTCACAAATGCGTCCAGCGGGATGATATGGCAGAAATCCTGGAGAAGATGCTGGAAGCCGACGTTATTGTCATGGCGACCCCAGTCTATTTTTACGCCATGTGCGCTCAGATGAAAACACTTATCGACCGCACTGTGCCGATTTATACCCAGTTGACCAATAAGGATTTCTATTTTATCATCACCGCCGCGGATAACAGCCGGCCGATGATGAAGCGGACGCTGGAGGGATTCCGGGGATTTACGGAGGACTGCCTCACCGGAGCCCGGGAAAAGGGGATCATCTACGGCACCGGCGCCTGGCAGGCGGGAGAGATCAAGGGGACTCCGGCCATGGACCAGCCCTATCAGATGGGGAAAACGGTCTGACAAGCCGCCGGACGGCAGAAACCGTCCAAGAGGGAGAGCCTGGGGCTCTCCCTCTTTCGTTTGTACAACATCTTCGCAATGTGGTATAATAACCGCAAAGCGGCCATTATACGGTCATGCGCAGGCCATCCGCGCCGTATGACGCTCCGGTTGCCGCGTTCATGACACAACGGCCGCAGTATCCAACTGAGATCCGGCAGGAATGGGGGAAGGAAAATGAAACGACGTGGGTGGCTGATGGCGGCGGCAGTCTGCGCGCTGCTCCTGAACCTGATCACAACCGCTGGGGCGGTCACCACCAAAGTGAAGGTGGCCTTCATGGGAGGCCTCCCACCCTACCAGTTCCTGGACAAAAACGGCCAGCCCGCCGGAATGCATATTGACATCCTTGACGCTATTGCAGGAGAATGTGATTTGGTGCTGGAGTACCTGCCCATGGAGTCAAACAGCGAGTGCCTCCGCGCCTTGGACGAAGGCCGCGCAGACATTGTGCTCGGGGTGATGGCTTCGGATGAGGCATACGCCGGACGGATGACCAGCGAGATCGCCTCCTCGCCGCTGAGCATGATCGTACCCAACAGCATCCTGACCGAAAGCGGAGAACTGGCGGACTCCCGATACAGGGCGGTTTTTCAGTACGGCACCGCCGACAGCTATCTGGTGTCCAGCCTAGGGGTCAATCAATGCGCCATTGTGGGAACTCAGCAGGAAGTGATGCAGACCCACCTGCAGGGACGGGCCAAGATTATCGTTGGCGTCAAAAACAGCATACTTTACCAGCTGCGGGAGCTGGAACTGATGGATGATTACACCATCCTGCACAACTATATGGACACAGTCAGCTATGCCATGGCGGTACCGGAGGGTGACTATTCTCTCCTGTATCTCCTGAATAACGGCATCGCCTCCCTGCGCTCCAGCCAGCAGTACGAGGCCATTTGGGACAGGTGGATCGTAAGCGACCAGTCCGAGGAGCTGCGGCGAATCTTGTTCCGGGTGGGCGCCGCCGGCGCGGCCCTGGGGCTTGCAGCGCTGATTTACGGCTTGGTCAACGCCCGGGTCAAAAAAGCTCTTAAATGCCAGGTGGAAGAAAAGACAAAAGAAGTGACCGTCGCCAACCAGGAGTTGGAAAAGCGGGTGGTCCAGCTGGAAAATGAGAGCGACCTGCGCAACCGGATCATCAAATATTCCCCTGTTGGGATGGTCCTCTTTGACAGGGAGTTCCGGGTGACCCTGGCCAACCGCGGCGGTTGCCGCCTTATGGGGGTGGATGGGGACCCCACCGGCCAGAACGTCCTGGAGCTGCCGGTGGTGGGGGAAATACTCGGCCCCATTGCCGACAGGGTTTTTGACAGGGATTTCAGCCTGAGCAACAATATCATCACCCTGGGGGCGGGCAGCCAGCGCAGCAGCTATCGCTGCAATATCCACTGGATCATGAAGCTGGGCGAGGTGGGCGGCGCCCTGCTGATGGTGGAGAACGTCACCCGGGAGGAACAGGAAAAACAGGAGCTCTTTGCCAAGGAAAAGCAAAGCGCCCTCAGCCGGATCATCGCCGGCATCGCCCACGAGATCAAGAACCCCCTGATGTCCATCCGCACCTATGCCCAGCTCATCGAGAGCATGTCCGGGGATAAGGAGTTCCAGCAGTCCTTTGCCGAGTTTGTCCCCCGGGAGACCGAGCGGATCAACTCTCTGGTGGAAGGGCTGATCAACTACGCCAAGCCTGTCAAG
>JAEXZK010000268.1 GCA_023451415.1 Bacillota bacterium
CTCCAGCTCCGAGTCCGGTAGCTCCGAGTCCGGCGGCAACACTCCCTCCTCTAAGTCCGGCCGTCCTTCCAGAGGAGAGACTGTCTACTACAAGAACAACAAGCCTGTTGAAAGCGGCAGCACCATCGTTGACCCTGAACTGCCCCTGAACAATGCTCCTGCGGGCGTCACCATCGTCGATCCCAGCCTGCCTCTCGGCAACCTGCCCACCACCGGCAGCTCTGCAGCTGCCGCGATAGTAGCGGGACTTGCCCTTGTCACCGTCGGCGGTGCGCTTTATGTCACCTCCCGCCGCAAAGACGATTGATCTGATCTCCTACAAATTCCTATAAAAGAAAGAGCCTGCTGTCTATGACAGCGGGCTCTTTCTCTTATGATAGGATGTGGATCCGGGATACTAGACATTTGCATTGCGGCCGCCGGCGAGGTCCACCAGATAGGTGTCGCCGATAAAGGAATCAGCCCACACCTCGGTGTACGCCAACCTGAATTCTTCTTTTTCAGCGGGTACGGCGAAGTAAAGTTTGCCGCTCACGGTTTCTCCGTCGGCCATGGTCCACTCATCCTCCAGCTGGTCCTCAAAGCTTTTGACAAAACCGGGGTCCCAATCTTCATCGCCGGTCCCCCACTCCACGGTAAAGTCGGAAGTGAACATGTCGATAACATCGCCAAAGGTATTTTGGATGGTAACATCCAGGATCAGGAAATCCATACCGTCAATGCCGGTGCCATAGCCCTCCACTTCGCTCACCTTTTCCACCTTATCCACCGTCATGGTGAAAAAGGCGTTCTGCACAGCTTCGCCAACCCCTGCGGTGTAAATATTGCCGGTGGAACGTCCATTGGCTTCGGGCGCCACATACTGGTAGGTGGAGGTATCGGCGGTAAAGTTCATTACATAGGTATCGCCCTCGAACTCGTCGTCCCACACCTCCTGAAAGGTGATGGTAAACTCCGTCTCATTGGCAGGGCAGCCAAAGACCAGCTTGCCGCTGACCTTCTCCCCCAGGTTCATCTCCCACTGGTCTTCCAGCTGGTCGTCGCTGAACTTGGCATAGGCCACCTCGGGCTCGGCGCACCCCTCCCAGCCCAGGAGGAAGTCGGTGGTAAACATAGGCATAGGGGAGTCCGTATCCAGCACATCCTCCACGGTGATATCCACCACCAGGAAGGCGCCGTCCACATATTCGGGATAATAGCCGTCCAGGGAGGCCACCATATAGGCGTCATTTACGGTAAGGGCAAAAAAGGAGTTGGTCTGGGTCTCGGGAGCGGTGGCGGTATGGGTGTTGCCGGAGCTTCTTCCGCCTCCCTGCATCTTGTCCTTGATCTCCTGGGCGGTGCTGCATCCCGTCAGGGCCAGCACCAGCAAGGCTGCGGTCAGGAGGGCCAGTATCTTTCGGCTCATGGGTCACGGTTCCTTTCTTACTGCCTTTGGCAGTTATTGTCATGGATAAGACGTTTTTAGTATAATCTTTATTGCCAAATTCGTCAATTTCCTTTGCCGGAAAAGATCAGCGGGGAGGCGTCCAAAAACGCCTCCCCGCTTTATCATCTGTTTTGCCGTGCCAAGGGGTGGAACCTGCCGCGGCCGGGCAGCGCTTTGCCAAGCAACCCGTATGTCCAAAAGCCTTATGCGCCCAGGTAAGCCTTGCGCACCTGATCGTTGCCCAGCATCTCCCTGGCTCCGCCCTCCATTACCACATTGCCGGTCTCCAGGACGTAGGCCCGGTTGGCAATGGAAAGAGCCATCTTGGCATTCTGTTCTACCAGGAGCACGGTGATACCGCTCTGGTTCAGCTCCTGGATAATCTTAAAGATCTCCTTGACAAGCAGGGGCGAAAGGCCCATGGAGGGCTCATCCAGCAGGAGGATCTTGGGTCTGGACATGATGGCCCGGCCCATGGCCAGCATCTGCTGCTCGCCGCCGCTGAGGGTGCCGGCCAGTTGGCGCCGCCGCTCCCTGAGCCGTGGGAAGCGCTGGAATACGTCCTCCATATCCGATTGGGCCGCCCCCTTGTCCTTCCGGAAGAAGGCGCCCATCTCCAGGTTCTCCTCCACGGTCATGGATGAAAAGATCCGCCGCCCCTCGGGCACATGGGCCATCCCCATGGTGACGATTTTGTGGGGTTCGGTGGCCAGCAGGTCTGCGTCCTGGAGGAGTATCTGGCCGGAGGATGCCTTTTTGAGGCCGGTGATGGTGTGCAGGATGGTGGTCTTGCCCGCGCCGTTGGCGCCGATGAGGGAGACAATCTCCCCTTCCCGCACCTCCAGGCTGACGTCATGGATGGCGTGGATAGCGCCGTAAAAGACATTGAGTCCCGATACTTTCAGCATGTCTTTCTCCTCCTATTCCGCGCCCAGGTAAGCGCCGATGACTTTGGGGTCGTTGGCCACCTCAAAGGGGGTGCCGGTGGAGATGATCTGGCCATAGTCGATGACAACGATCCGCTCGCAGATACTCATCACCAGGCTCATGTCGTGCTCGATGAGGAGGATGGAAACATTAAATTTATCCCGGATGACGGTGATGGCCTCCATCAGCTCCGCCGTCTCGGTAGGGTTCATCCCCGCCGCCGGCTCGTCAAGCAGGAGGATCTTGGCCCCGGTGGCCACCGCCCGGGCGATCTCCAGCTTCCGCTGGCGGCCGTAAGGCAGGTTAGCAGCCAGGTTGTCCGCCATATCCTCCATGTGAAACACACTGAGGATCTCCCGGGCCTTCACCTCTATTTCCGCCTCTTCCTTCCAGTAGGAGCCCAGCCGGAACATGGCGCCGGGCACCGAATATTTCATGTGCTGGTTAAAGGCTACCTTGACATTGTCAAGGACGGACAGTGCTTTAAAGAGCCGGATGTTCTGAAAGGTGCGGGCGATGCCTTCCTTGGCCATTTCGTGGGGCTTCTTGCCCAGCATGGCTTTATCCCCCAGGTAGAACATCCCCTCGGTGGGCTTGTAAACCCCGGTGAGGAGGTTAAAGATGGTGGTCTTGCCCGCGCCGTTGGGCCCTATAAGGCCCACCAGCTCGCCATGGTACATCTCCAGGCTGAAGCCCTCCACAGCCTTAAGGCCGCCGAAGGTGATGCCCAGGTTTTCCGCACGGAGGATCGGCTTGCGCTCCGACATCACTTCACACCTTCTTCCTGAGAAACTTGGGCCTTCTTTTTTCCCGCCTGCTTGCCAGGGCCCTTGCCGGTAATCAGTCCGGCCAGCTTATCCAGCACCCGGGTCAGGGAGAACTCATACCGTCCCAGCAGGCCCGACGGTTTAAAGATCATCATGGAAATGAGGGCCAGGGAGTAAATGACCATCCGGTAATCGGCAAAGACCCGGAGAAGCTCCGGCAGGGCGGTAAGCCCGATGGCCGCCACAATGCTGCCGGTGAGGGAGCCCATGCCGCCCAGCACCACCATCACCAGGATGTCGATGGACTTGTTAAAGTTGAAGTTGGCCGCGCCCAGGACGGTATAGTGCTGGGCGTAAATGCCCCCCGCCACCCCGGCAAAGAAGGCCGCGATGACAAAGGCCATCACCTTATAGTAAGTATTGTTAATGCCGGAGGCCTCGGAGGCGATGTCGTCCTCCCGGATGGCCATAATAGCCCGGCCGTGGCGGGAGCGCACAAAGGTAAACATGACGGTGACGCAGACCGCCATCACGATGAACACCACATTGAGGGATGCCAGCTTGGGGATGCCCTTGAGGCCCTGGGCACCGCCGGTGAAGCCCACGTTCTCGATGATGGAACGGATGATCTCGCCAAAGCCCAGGGTGATAATGGCCAGATAGTCCCCCTTGAGCCGCAGGGCGGGCACGCCCACCAGCAGGCCGAAAAATGCGGCGATAACGCCTCCCACCACCAGGGACACCAGGAAGCGGGCCCCCTCGGGGATCTGGGTCATGTTGAGGGAAAAGAGGGCGGCGCTGTATGCCCCAATGGACATGAATCCGGCATGTCCCAGGGCGATCTGGCCCAGGAAGCCGGTGGTAAGGTTGAGGGAGGTGGCCAGGATAATGTTGATAAAAATAAGCATCAGGATGCCCTGCTGGCTCCTGCCCAGGACACGGTGCTCCACCAGCTGACCCAGCACGACAAAGAGGATGGCCACCGCCGCCAGGTTGATGAGATATGCTTTCAGGGTCTTTCTGCCTTTGAACGTCAGTTTCATTCCCTCACACCTTCTCTCCCACATTCTTGCCCAGGATGCCCGCAGGCTTTACCAGCAGCACCAGGATCAGGATGCCAAAGACCACGGCATCGGACAGCTGGGAAGAGATATAGCCCTTGGTGAGGCTCTCCACCAGGCCGATGACGATCCCTCCCAGCATGGCGCCGGGGATGCTGCCGATGCCTCCAAGCACCGCGGCGATAAAGGCCTTGAGGCCCAGCATGGAGCCCATATAAGGCTGCACCTGAGGGTACTTGGCGCAGTACATCATGGCCGCCACCGCCGCCAGGCCGGAGCCGATGGCAAAGGTGACGGAGATGGTGCGGTTGGTGCTGATGCCCATAAGGATGGCTGCCTGCTTGTCCTCGGACACCGCCCGCATGGCCTTGCCCATCTTGGTGTTTTTGACAAAAAGCTGGAGGGCGATCATAACACCCACCGAGATACAGATGGTGATGAGGGAAACGCTGTCCACCTGCACAGGGCCCAGCTGGATGGAAGAGGCCTCAAAAATGGTGCTCACCGGCCGGGGAGAGGACCCCAGGAGCAGCAGCGCCGTATTCTGGAGCAGGAGGCTGACCGCAATGGCGGTGATCAGGGCGGAAAGGCTGTTGGCGCCCCGCAGGGGTTTATAGGCAACTTTCTCGGTGGTTACGCCGATGGCCACGCATACCAGGATCCCCACGACAACGCAGAGCCAGCCGGGCATCCCCCACCCCAGGAGGCAGGGCACGGCGAATACAGCCACATACCCGCCCACCATGATAAAGTCGCCATGGGCAAAGTTAATGAGCTTGATGATACCGTAAACCATGGTGTACCCCAGGGCCACCAGGGCATAGATGCCGCCCACCTGAATACCATTGATGAGCTGTTTGATGAATAGGACCAATGAACTCGTCATTTGTGTTCCGCCTCGCCTTTCTTTCTCCCGGCGGGCCCGGGGAAGATTCAATACCTATCTATTATAAAAGGAACCTTGTGATTTAGCAAGTTGAATTGCTGAATTTGCAGGAATTTGTCAGAAAATAGAAGGCGGGGCGGGGCAATCGCCCCGCCCCGCCCAGGCTTTTTGTCGGTTCGGCGCTCTATCAGGGAGTGATCTTGGTTGCCAGCTCGGCCTTGCCGTCCACAAACTCGGTGATGGCGACGCTCTTGATGGGGTCGCCGTTTTCGTCAAAGGTGATGTGGCCGGTGACACCGTCAATCTCAGTGGCGGCCAGGGCGTCGATGATGGCCTGAGCATCGGTGGATCCGGCCTTCTCGATGGCGGCGGCCATGATGTAGGCGGAGTCATAGCCCAGGGCGGCAAAGGCGTTGGGGTCCTCGCCATAGAGGCTCTTGTAGTTGGCCAGGAAGTTTACCACAACCTCGGCGGTGTCGCTGGTGGTGTAGTGGTTGGAGAAGTAGCCGTCGTTGGCGTCGGAGAGCTTGTCGGCAGGCATGGCGCCCAGAACGCCGTCCCAGCCGTCGCCGCCCAGCATGGCGCCGGTGTATCCGGCGGCGCGGGCCTGGGAAATGGCCAGGGAGACGTCGCCGTAGTAATCAGGGATGAAGAGGGCGTCGGGGCCGGCGCTGACGATCTTGTTGAGGATGGTGGTAAAGTCGGTGTCGGCGGAGGCATAGGCCTCATAGGCCACCATCTCCATGTTTTTCTCGGCTGCCTGAGCCTTAAAGGACTCGGCCAGGCCCATGGAGTAGTCGGAGCCGCTGTCATACATGACGGCTACCTTCTTGGCGCCCAGCTCGTCGGCGGCAAAGGTGGCCATGACCTTGCCCTGGAAGGGGTCCATAAAGCAGGTGCGGAAAATGTTGTCGCCGATGGTGGTGATCTCAGCGGCAGTGCCGGTGGGGGTCAGCATGGGCATATTGTCGCCCTTGGCCACCTCGGCAACGGCAATGCAGGGCTTGGAGGTGACGTCGCCGATAAGGGCCACGATGCCCTGGTCATAGAGGTTGTTGTAGGCGTTGACAGCCTCGGAGGGGTCACCCCGCTCGTCCAGGGCGACGTACTCGATCTGGCGGCCCAGGACGCCGCCGGCGGCATTGATCTCATCAATGGCCATCTTGGTGCCATTGGAGGAAGCGATGCCGTACACGGAGACTTCGCCGGTGAGGGGGGCCAGGACGCCGATCTTGATGGTGTCGCCGGAAGCGGCGGGGGCGGAAGAATCGCCGGCGGGAGCGGAATCACCACCGGAGGCGGGGGCGCTGCTGGAGGCGGACGTGCCGCCGCAGGCCGCCAGGGTCAGCACCATGGCAGCTGCCAGGAGCATGGTGAGCATCTTTTTCATAAAAGTCATTTCCTTCCTTACTCATTCTTAAAACCAAGATAAGACTTTCTCTGCCAGCCGGTCCGGACGAGCGGATTTAAAGCGTTAAATGGGTAAAGTCTTATTATCTGTAAATTATAGTTTCTTAACGGGTAAAAATCAATCGTTACTTTACCTAATCATCCCTGCCCGGCAAAAAAAGATTTCCATACAATGCCTAAAAAGGCCCTTAAAAAGAAGAAAAGCGCCGGTTCACAGTTTGTTCCCGGGTGAGATAAAGTTTTTTTAACAATTGTTCATAGGACCTGACATTTTTCTTCAACCGTCCGTCACATTCCTGGGGTATGATGAGCACAGAACAAAAGAGCAGGGCCTTTGAGAACAAGGCAGGGTCCCTGCGCCGAAGATAAGGGAGGTTTTTCAGATGGCTGAAAACTATCAAAACAACCAGAATAACCAGAACGTTCAGTGGAACGGCGGCGAATATCGCTCCACCCCGGCCGGCGGGCAGCCCTCCGGCGGCAGCACCGGCAACGGTTACAATGAGATCCCCGGCCAGTTCCAGTACCTCTTCCAGGGCGGCCCCGCCCCTGAGCAGACGCCCCCCGAGCCCTCCAGGAAGCCCAAGCGCTCCCACAGCCGCCGCGGCGCCCGCACAGCCCTGCTGGTGGCGGCGTGCATGGTCCTTTCGGTGGGTGCCGGCTTTGGCGGAGGATGGGCGGCCACCCGTTACATGGGCGGCGGTTCCACGGTGCTCTACCAGGCTGTCCCCGGAGAGGGCGGCAGCTCCCTGACCGGCACCGCTTCCAGCTCCGGCGGGCTGTCGGTGGCCGACGTGGTGTCCAACGTCTCCTCCTCCGTGGTGGAGATCACCACCGAATCCCTGGCCACCAGCAACTTCCTCCAGCAGTATGTTACCTCCGGCGCGGGCAGCGGCGTCATCCTTTCCACCGACGGCTACATCGTCACCAACAACCATGTTGTCAGCGGCGCCAGCAAGATCACCGTCACCACCAAGGACGGCCAGAGCTACAACGCCACCCTCATCGGCACCGACTCCAAAACCGATCTCGCCGTGCTGAAGGTGGAGGCCGAGGGCCTGAACGCCGCCGTCCTGGGAGACTCCGACGCGCTCCAGGTGGGCGAGGACGCCATTGTCATCGGCAACCCTCTGGGCCAGCTGGGCGGCACTGTCACCAACGGCATCATCAGCGCCAAGAGCCGCGACGTCACCATTGACGGCGAGACCATGAGCCTCCTCCAGACCAATGCGGCCGTCAACCCCGGCAACTCCGGCGGCGGGCTTTTTGACCGCAGCGGCAACCTGGTGGGCGTCATCAACGCCAAATCCTCCGGCTCCGACGTGGAGGGCCTGGGCTTCGCCATCCCCATCAACACCGCCCGGCCCGTCATCGAGGACCTGATCAGCAAAGGCTACGTCTCCGGACGGCCCTCCATGGGCGTCACCATTGTGGATATCCTGGACTTCCAGACCGCCATGCGTTACCAGGTCAACCGCCTGGGCGTTTATATCCGGGATGTTAACCCCGGCTCCGGCGCCGAGGCCGCGGGCCTGAAGAGCGGCGACTATGTCCTCACCGCCGACGGCTCCGAGGTTGCATCTTCCGCAGACCTCAAGGCTGCCGTGGACGCCCACGAGGTGGGCGAAGCGGTCCAGCTTACCATCCTCCGGGGCGGCTCCGTCATCGACGTGTCCGTCACACTGGGCGAATATGCTCCCGCTGAGGCGTAAAAGCCCGGCGGAATGACCTGCCTTCCTCTTTCCTCATTTCTTCATATACTGTAACGCCCGCCGGGTGGACGGAACACCGGCCCGGCGGGCGTACAGGCCAAACCTTGACCGCCTCATAGGGCGGCTTTTTTGTTGTTGCCCGGCTTTTCTTTTGTGCTATAATGGGGGCAGATCAAAAGGAAAGAGGCGGTTGGGATGGCAGACTTCTTGAGGCAGCTGGAGGAATTTGTTCCACGAACCCCCGGCGAAGCCGGGGACAGGCAACTGATACTCCAGTGTATCCGCGCCTTTGGCGCCCGGGCCGTCCTCTCCCGGTGCTGTCTGGCTGCCCATATCACCGCTTCGGGCTATGTGATGGACCCCAGCCGCACCCAAGTGCTCATGGCCCATCACAATATTTATAAAACCTGGTCCTGGACCGGAGGGCATGCGGACGGGGAACGGGATCTGCTGTCCGTTGCCCTCCGGGAGGTACGGGAGGAAACCGGTATCCGGACACTTATCCCCTTGGGGGAGGCCCCGGCCTCCGTGGAGGTTCTCACTGTCCAAAGCCACTGGAAGCGGGGGGCTTACGTCCCCTCCCACCTCCATCTCAACTTCACCTATCTGATGGAGGCGCCGCCGGATCAGCCCCTCGCCAGCCGCCCCGGCGAAAATTCCGCCGTGGGCTGGCTCCCGGCTGACCGCCTGGGGGAGTTTTGCAACGAGCCCTTTATGGAGGAGCTTTACAACAAACTCACCTCCTACGCCCAGGAACGAAAGTAAAACCAAGAGCCCCGCAGCTGCGGGGCTCTTGGTTTGCCGGGACGCGGGCAGGCAAAAGTTATTGGGACGCGTGGGGGACTGCGCCACGCTTGTGGCTGTCTGCGCAATCCGGCTCCGGCGGCACACCATCTGGGTCTGACAGGCAAAATTGGTTGGGACGCGTGGGGGGACTGGTGCTGCGCTTATCACTTTGTGCGCGACCCGGCACCGGCGGCCCCGTCCCCGGAACCAGCACCCGCTTGGCCTTATAAGGAATATCCGCCGCGGACGGCTATTTTATTTCCTGCTCCAGGGCATCAAATTCCGGGGTGCTGAAGAATTCCCCCAAGGTCATGTCCACACCATCACACAGCTTTTTAATGGTGACAGCCCCAGGATTTTGGCTTTCTCCCAGCAAAATGCTTTTAACCGTGGCTTGCGGCACACCGGAAAGATTGGCAAGGCCGTTGGGGGTAATCCCTCTTTCCCTGCAAATTTGCCTGATACGGAAAACGATTGCTTCTCTTGTGTCCACGGCCTCACCTCCCAGTTGATTTAATGTTATATCACTAACAATTGTTATGTTAGTGATATTTCACTAATCAAAAATTATGTGCTATCATAGTTACAAATCACTAATGGAGGTTTGTATGATGGACATGCACACCATTTTGGAGGAGACCGCCCGCAGGGAGGGCGTCACGCCGCAGGAGGTGGAACGCGAGATGACCGCGCTTGTGGACGACCTGTGGTCCGGGAAGGACGCCGGCTCTGAGGCCGAAGCCATCCGCCGGGAGCTTTTTCCCAACGGCAAGCCCCGGCTTGAAGAATTCCTGGCTGTCCTGGCTGCCGCCGTTTATGACCCCAACGCCAAAGCCTAGCTTCCAAAAAAGAAGGCGCCGCCCCTGTTCAGTGGGGGCAACGCCTTCTTTTCGGTTGTCGGGTCTGTACGCCTTGGATCTGCTCCGACGCACAGCCTCTGTATTTTGAGCAACAGCGCCTGGGGGAGAGCTTCCGCAGGCACGGGGGCCTTTTTAGAGTGCTTCGGACTTGATGACTTCTTCCGCACGGTGGTGGACAACAGCCTTTCTCTCCTCTACCTTTTGCAGCAGGAAGACAGCGGCAATGCCGCCAAAGCCGATGAGGTCGGTGACCAGCCCGGGGTAGATAAGCATCAGCCCACAGATAACGCACAGGACCCGCTGCCAGCCGGCCAAATGCCGCAGCATAAAGCCCTCCAGGCCGGCGGAAACGCCAAACATCCCAATGACGGAAGTGACACAGATTAAAATCACATCCACAGGGGTGGTGTTGATAAACAGCATGGCCGGATTCAGGGCAAAGATATAGGGGACGATAAAAGCTGCAATGGCCAGGCGCGAGGCGGTCAGGCCCGTCTGCATGGGGTTGGATTTGGCGATGGCCGCGCCGGCATAGGCCGCCAAGGCCACCGGAGGAGTGATGTCAGCCACAATGCCAAAATAGAAGACGAACATATAGGCAGCGGTGGGCTCGATGCCCATGCCTTTGATGAGGATCGGGGCGCAGGTGATGGCCATAATAACAAAGTTGGCGGTAGTGGGGACGCCCATGCCCAGGATGATGCAGGCGATCATAGTCAGGAAGAGGGCAAAGATCTTGACACCGCCGGAGAAGGAGACAATAGCGGATATCAGCAGGTTGCCCAGGCCGGTTTTGGTAACCACACCGGCGATGATGCCGGCTACGGCGCAGGCCACTGCCACGGAGAGGGTGTTCCGCGCGCCGTTTTCCAGGGCCTGGAGAGCGATGGAAAGGTTCATCCGCTGGTTCTTCTCTTTGGTGGAGACCAGGAGGATGAAGGCTGCCACGGCCAGGATGGTGATAATGAGCACCAGGTTGGCCCGGCCCACCACCAGGGGGGTGACAAAATAGGCGGCGGCGGCCACCACCGCCATGGAGACGATGCGGACGATCACGGTGACGGCGTTTTCATCATGATGGAAGAAGGAAACCACCATGGTGGCCACAATGCCCACAAAAGCCGCCATCTGCATCGTGGAGCCGCTCATCACCAGGGTCACGAGGATGATCAGGGGGAGCAGCAGGTATCCCTTGGAGAAAAAGAGCTTGTGGAAGACGGGAAGCTCTTCCTTGGGGATGCCCCGGAGGCCCAGCTTTTTGGCCTCCAGATGGACCATCAGGAAGATGCCGGTAAAATAGAGGAAGGCGGGGAGGATGGCCTGGACGGCCACGGTGGAATAGGGGACGCCGATGAATTCCGCCATCAGGAAGGCGGCGGCTCCCATGATGGGGGGCATGATCTGTCCGCCGGTGGAGGCGGCGGCCTCTACCGCGCCTGCGAACTCCGGCTTATAGCCCAGCCGCTTCATCATCGGGATGGTGATGGAGCCGGAGCCCACGGTGTTGGCCACCGAGGAGCCGGAGGCCATGCCCTCCAGGGCGCTGGCGATGACGGCCACCTTGGCGGGGCCGCCGCAGGAGCGGCCGGCGATGGAGTTGGCAATCTGGATAAAGAAATCGGCGATGCCGGAAATCTCCAAAAAAGCGCCAAAGAGGATGAATATCACAATATAGGTGGAGCAGACGCTGGTGGGCGTCCCCAAGATTCCGGTGTCGGTGTAAAACAGGGTGTAGACCACCTGCTTCAGGTTGAGCCCGGCAAAAAAAGCATAAGCGATAAAACCAGCCGCAACACAGAGGATGGGGATACCCGTGACCCGGCGGCAGGCCTCAAAGAGGACCAGAATGCCTATGACGCCGATGATAACCTCCAGCTGGGTAATGCGGGTGGACCGCTGAATAATCGATTTATAGTTGAGGACGTAGTAAAAAAAGCTGGCAAAGCCGGCCAGGCCCAGGAGGACGTCATACCATGGGATATAATTGACCCGGCGTTTCATGCCCTTCTTGGCGGGGTAAAGGATAAAGGTCAGCAGGATGATGAGGCCGACAAAGGAGGCTTTCCGGATATGGGTATCCCAAGTGGAAAGCAGGTTCATATAAAGAATATAAAAGGAGAAGGCAATCAGGATGGCGCTGACCGCCCTGGCAGGAAGGCCGCTGTAGGACCTGGTGTTTGATTCCCGGTCATACTTTTCCATCACTGCCTGGACATCCGCCTGGAAGTCGGCGGCGCTGTCCATGGGGGCCGGTGCGGCGGCTGGTGCGGAAGCCTTCGCCTTGGGGTGCTTCTGGAACAAGGACATAAACGGACCTCTCTTTCTGCATGAATGGGTGCGCAGCGCTTTGCCGGGCCGTACATGGGAAAAATGGCAGATGCACTATTAGTCTGAAATACTGCATCTGCCATTGGTGCTTATCAAGCTTTTGTAACAACCCGCGTCAGCCGTTGTGGCAAATTATTTCAGGATGCCGATCTCTTTGTAGTACTTTTCGGCACCGGGATGGAAGGGGATGGAGATGCCGTCAACAGCGTAAGCGGCGTCGATGAAGCTGGCCTTGTCGTGGGTCACGTCATCCTTGTAGTCAAAGATGCCCTTGGTGATGCTGTAAACGAGATCCTCGGGAAGATCGTTGGAAGCGATGAGGGTTGCCTTGACCGCTACGGTCTTGACATCGGTATCAATGCCGTTGTAGGAGCCGGCGACAACGACGCGCTGGGTGTAGAAGGGGTACTTCTCTATCAGGGCGGCGGCATGCTCGTCGTCGATCTCCAGGAGGTTGATGCTGTTGGTGGT
This sequence comes from Bacillota bacterium, assembly GCA_023451415.1. GTDB lineage: Bacteria > Bacillota > Clostridia > Oscillospirales > Ruminococcaceae > Angelakisella. Next base: position 12,638 of record JAEXZK010000268.1, read on the forward strand.
GGCCAGCTCGGTGACAGCGGTGGTGGGGTCGCCGGCGGTGCAGAAGAAGGCGTCGATGGTGCCGTTCTTCAGGGCCTCGGCAGAGGCGGAAAAGCTGAGGTTGGTGACCTGGATGTCATCAAAGGACATCCCGTAAGCATCCAGGATCTGGTTGGCGTTAAACTCCACGCCGGAGCCGGCATCGCCCACGGATACGATTTTGCCCCGCAGGTCCTCGATGGAGGTGATGTCGGAGGTGGAGATGATCTGGCAGGTCTCAGGATAAAGGGCGGCAATCACGGAGAAACCGGTGCAGGCGCCCACAGATTCAAAGAGGTCGGTGCCGGTGTAGCCGTAGTAGGCGACGTCGTTCTGGACGAAGCCCAGCTGGATCTCCTTGTCCTCGATGGAGATAATGTTGGCCTTGGAGCCGCCGGAGGTCTGGGCAACGATGGAAACCCCGTCCAGCTTGGCGCTGAGGGTGTTGGCCAGGGTGCCGCCGTAGGCGTAATAGGTGCCGGACTCGCCGCCGGTGCCAAAGGCGAGAGAATCGGGGGCCGCGGCCGCGGAAGAGCCGGAGGATGCGTCGCTGCCGGGGGCGGCGCTGCTGGGAGCGGAACCGCCGCAGGCGGCCATGGCCAGCATCATGAGGACGACCGTGAGGACAGAGGTAAATTTCAGTACTTTTTTCATTGTAGGTGGCCTCCTTAGTTTTTGTTTCATGAGAAAGGGTATCTCGCTGTATTCTCTTAATTGTCTATCTGCAAGCATGCCGGAGCATGCGAGCTGTTCTTGCGTTTACTTTTGCATGTGTTAAAAAAATTTATGCATTACTTTTTGGAAATTTGAAAGGTATCTGCGTATTTCCTTCACATTTTAATAAAGGAAAAGCGCCCTCACGCGGTACAACCCTCGTAAAAGCGCTTGTATCGCTGTTCCGTATTTAAATTATAGTGGCTTCGCCTCTGGCTGTCAAGGTATTTTATGCATAATTTTTTATTTTCCTTCTATTTACAAAAATTCGACATGAATCAAAAAAAATAAAACTTGCAAAAACGATTTGTCAATGCGCTCTGGTGAATCGGATAGAAATCAACTTTCCGGAGCCGAAATGTCTTTAATGCGCATACATTTGTGCCGCTTTTTACCTGGATTTTTCCCTTTTTCTGTGGTATATTATACCTATATAAAAGGCGGAACCTGTCCGCTGCTCAAAAACATCTTCAAGGAGGCAACCATGGCGGCAAAAACCATCGGTATCTTCGATATCATAGGTCCCAACATGATCGGCCCCTCCAGCTCTCATACGGCGGGAGCCCTGCGCATCGCGCTGCTGGCCGGAAAAATGGCCAAGGGCCGCATTGTCCGGGCGGACTTCGTCCTTTACGGCTCCTTTGCCCAGACCTACCGGGGCCACGGCACCGACCGCGCCCTGCTGGCGGGGATCCTGGGCTTCGGCA
>JAEXZK010000052.1 GCA_023451415.1 Bacillota bacterium
GCAAAGAAAATATACCGGAAGCAGGGAGGACGCCCATGGAGCTGGAAGTGACGACAAAAATTGAAAAGCAGGATGAAGATGAGATGTTCCAGGGGCTGCAGGCTTACAATCTGCCCAGGCTGGAGGACAAGGAGCCCAGGGACCTGGGGGTCTATCTCCGGGACGGGGAGGGAAGGCTCCAGGGGGGCCTCACCGGCACCACCCACGGCAACTGGCTGTTTGTCAAATACCTGTGGGTGCGGGAGGAGCTGCGGGGCAGGGGCCTGGGGAGCAGGCTGCTCCAAAGGGCCGAGGAAGCCGCCCGGGACCGGGACTGCCGGTTTGCCTTTTTGAATACCTTCGGCTTCCAGGCCCCGGAGTTTTACAGGAGGCATGATGGGTATGTCCAGGCCTTTGTCCTGGAGAACTACCCCCGGACCGGGAAGCGGTACTATTTTACAAAGACGCTGTCAGGGGCGGCAGAGCCCCGGCTGGGGGCAAAACAAAAAAGCACCGCCCGGCCCGGGCCCTCTGGGGGCTGAGGCCAAACGGCACTCCCTGGTTACCGGAGCTTCCTTCGGCGCAGGACGGCAAAGGTGAGGACAAGCAGTGCAGCCAGCAGGGCGGTGCCCAGGAAGTCCAGGCCGGTGCGGGTGAGGAAAAACCACTTTTCCAGCTCCCAGGCATAGGGCAGGCTGCGTAGATACCCCAGCAGCAGGTTTTGCAGGAGCCCGATCCCGGCCAGGGCGGCCCAGCCGCAGACGATGAGGATGGGCCCCCGGCGGCCCACTGGGGGTTCAATGCCCCGGAAGGAGCGAAGGGTGACCAAGAGAAGAAGCGCCAGGAAGAGAAGCTGCCCCCAGCCCACCGCCAGGCGGATGTAGTTCCATTCCGGCTGATAGACGAGGGTCGTCCAGACGATACGCCAGGTGATGCCGGTGGCGTACCGCAGGTACAGGTCGGTAAGGAGATAAAGGGTCCATCCACACCAGAGACCGGCCCTCTTCCTCACGGTGAAGCAGAGCCCGCCGCAGATCAAAAAGGGGGAAGCGCACAGCAGACCGGCCAAAAAGTCCCCTCCCAGGAGGAGAAGCAGGAAGGCAATCAGAAAACCAAAACAGAGCAGAATCACCCCTGTGGTCCTGTGGGGCGGCCGGGCCTCTCCGGCGGGAGCCTCCGGGGAGGGGGCGGCCCCCTCCGGGCCCCAGGGCTGGTGCGCCGCCGGTGCGCCGGTTACCAGTTCGTCCAGGGTTACGCCAAAGAGCTGGCTGAGGCTGATCAGCTTATCCAGCTCCGGAACAGAAGTGTCCGTCTCCCATTTGGAGATGGACTGCCGGGATACGTTCAGCGCGTCTGCCAAGTCGCCCTGAGACATGTTCTTTTGTGTTCTCAGTGTGTGGATGGTTTGGCCTAAACTCATAGATAGATCTCTCCAGACTATTTTGCATCCGCGGGCAGCGGCCGCAGCGGTTTTCGGCGCCATGTGCCCATAGCTCCTCCCCATGAGGGAGAAGGACCGCCGCCGGACTTTGCCGGGGCCTCCCCAGCGGCGCCGTTCGACCCCGGCCACGGATGTTTTAATAAGGAAAGTGTATCATAACTCCGGCATATGTCAATAAAGCGGGCTTTGAATATTAGCAACCGGCGGTTGCACCAGCCGGATTGCGGCAAAAAGCGCGGCCCCTCTGGCCCAAGAAGGCATTGGTTTGGGGCCGGCGGTCACCACTTGGCAGCGCGTCCCGCCACCAGCTTGGGAGGTGGGGAAAAATCTCCGGCAGAACGGCAGGAGGCGCGCTTCAGGGCCAGGACAACGCCGGACACCAGGGGCACCACGGCGCAGTAGCCAAAGACGGTGATGAGCTGCCGGGCGTCCAGGGGGACGGTGAGAAAGACGCTGTTCATCACCGGATGATAGAGGGTGAGATACATGGTGACGGCGGAGACCGCCACAGCGCCCACCAGCTTAAGATTATTAAAGGGATTGACGGAGAAAAGGCTGCGGGTTTCGCTCTTGCATTCAAAGACGTGGATGAGCTGAGTGGTGACCAGGGTGAGCAGGGCGGCGGTGCGGGCCATCTCCAGGGTGCCTCCCTCCCGGAAAATAGCCAGGAAGACACCCAGGGTGGTGAGGCCGATGAGGAGCCCCCGGATGATGATAGTGGAGGCCAGCCCTCCGGAGAAGATGGATTCGTCGGAGCGGCGGGGACGGCGCTTCATGACGTCGGGCTCGGCGGGCTCCAGGCCCAGGGCCACGGCGGGAAGGCCGTCGGTGGCCAGGTTGACCAGAAGGATCTGGATGGGGAGCATGGGCACGGGCATCCCCAGGAGCATGGCGAAGAACATGGTAAACACTTCGCCGATGTTGCAGGAAAGGAGGTAGCGGATGAACTTGCGGATGTTCTGGTAGATGACCCGGCCTTCCTCCACGGCGGCCACCAGGGTGGCAAAGTTGTCGTCCAGGAGGATGACCGAGGAAGCTTCCTTGGTGACGTCGGTGCCGGTGACGCCCATGGATACGCCGATGTCCGCCTCTTTGATGGCGGGGGCGTCGTTGACCCCGTCGCCGGTCATGGCCACAACGTTGCCCAGGCTCTTAAAGGCCCGGACGATGCGAAGCTTGTGGGCGGGGGTGACCCGGGCAAAAACGGACACTTGGGGAAGGGCCTCCGCCAGCTGGCTGTCGGAGAGGGCGTCCAGCTCCCGGCCGGTGAGGATTTTGTCCCCCTCCCGGTAAATTTTCAGCTCCCGGGCGATGGCACGGGCGGTAACGGCGTGGTCCCCGGTGATCATCACCGGCTTGATGTGGGCCTCCCGGCAGCGGCGGACAGCCTCATAGGCCTCCCGGCGGGGCGGGTCCAGCAGCCCGGCCAGGCCCACAAAGACAAGCTTATCCTCGCCCAGGTCGGAGGGAGAGGCCATTTCCCGATAGGCAAAGCTGAGGACCCGGAGGGCGCTTTCCCCCATTTTGGTATTCTGGCTGAGGATCCTGGCCCGGAGGGGAGCGGTGAGAGGCCGGACCTGGCCGCCTTCCAGGCAGTAGGCGCAGCGTTCCAGGAGGATGTCGGGGGCGCCCTTGGAGAAGAGCCGCCGCCCCCCCTGGCCGCTGACCGCCACGGACATCATCTTGCGGGTGGAGTCAAAGGGGATCTCCTTCTCCACCTGGTAGGGAAGGTCCTCCCGCCAGAGGCCGGCCTTGGCCCCCAGCACCAGGAGCGCGGCCTCGGTGGGTTCCCCAAAGACCTCCAGGTCGCCGCCGGCCGGCGTAAGCCCCACCACCTCCCGCCACTTGGGCTCCCGGCGGCGGGTGATGGAGGCGTTGTTGCACATGATGGCCACTTCCAGGAGGACGGCGGCGGATGTATCCGCCCTGGGGGTGAAGGGGCGGCCGTCCAGAACAAAATCCCCGGCGG
>JAEXZK010000297.1 GCA_023451415.1 Bacillota bacterium
CTGCACCATCCCCATTGCCCGGCTCACCGGGGCCAAGCTGGGCGTCCTTCCCCGTCCTGTGCGGCTCTATTACAGCCAGGAGGTCTACCGCAACCACCCCGTCCTCCGGGGAGTCAGCGACGAGATCGCCCAGATGGGAGTAGAGTTCATCGGCGCGGCAGGGGAGGGGGCCGACCTGGAGATGCTCCAGCTGGCCGCCCGGTGCATGACGGCCTGCGGCCTGGAGCGCTTCCGCCTGGAGATCTGCCATATCGGCTTTTTCAAAAAGCTGCTTGCGGCAGCAGGCCTTGCCTCCGGGCAGGGGGAGGAGGCGCGCCAGCTCATCGAATCCAAGAATTACGCCGCCCTGGGGGATCTGCTGGACGGCTGCCCCGATTCCCCGGCAGCCCGCACCCTGCGTCGCCTGCCACGGCTCTTCGGCACCGGGGAGACGCTGGACGAGGCGGAGGCCCTGCTGGGGGAAGCTTCTCCCCAGCTGGAGACCCTGCGCCGCCTTTACAGCGGGCTGGAGGCCCTGGGCCTTGGGGACAAGGTGATGGTTGACCTGGGGCTGGTCAACCAGGCGGAGTATTACACCGGGGTCATCTTCCGGGGATATCTGGAAGGGGTTGGGGAGCCTGTCCTTTCCGGGGGACGGTACGACGGGCTCATGGCCGACTTCGGGGAGCCCGCCCCCGCCACCGGCTTTGCCGTCAATGTGGACCTGATGGCGGGAGCCCTGATGGAACAGAGCGCCGCCCAGCGCCGCCCGGTGGATGTACTTGTCCATGGCGGGCCGGGGCTGTGGACGGAGGCCATCCGGGAGGCCGATCGCCTGGCTGCGGCGGGGACCCGCTGCGAGGTGAGCCCCTTTGAGACGGAGGAGGAAGCCCTGGACTATGCCCGCCTCCGGGGGGTAAGGACGCTCCGGCGGGCCGGGGCGGAGCCCGTGGATATCCCGGTGGGGAAGGAGGGAGGCCGATGAGGCCGCTGCGCATCGCCCTGACCAAGGGCCGTCTGGAAAGGATCACCGTGGACCTGCTGGAGCGGATGGGCTGCGACTGCTCCCAGATCCGGGACAAGGGCCGCCGCCTTATCCTCCCCATCCCGGGGGAGAACCTTGAGGTGGTGCTGGCCAAGTCCGCCGACGTCATCACCTATGTGGAGCGGGGCGTCTGTGACATGGGCGTGGTGGGCAAGGACACCATCCTGGAGATGGGCAGCTCCTTCTATGAGGTGCTGGACCTGGGGTTTGGTGCCTGCCTCTTTATGGTGGCGGCCCCCAGGGGCGCCGACCTGTACGAGGGCTACCGCACCAAGGTCATCGCCACCAAGTACCCGGGCGTCGCCCGCCGCTTCTTTGAGAAGAAGGGGATGGACGTGGACGTGGTGAAGATCGAGGGCTCGGTGGAGCTGGCGCCCCTGCTGGGGCTGGCCGACGCCATTGTGGACATCGTGGAGACCGGCGCCACCCTCCGGGAGAACGGACTGGAGATGCTGGAGGAGGTGGCCCGGGTGTCCGCCCGGCTCATTGTCAACGTCGCCAGCCAGAAGCTGCGCAAGGAGGAGATCGGGGCCTTTCTGGCCCGGGTGGAACGGGAACTGCAAAAGGAGGAGGGCAAACCGTGCTGATCAGCAAAGTAACAGCCAACGGCAGGGACGAAAAGGAGCTGCTGAAGGCTTTGGAAAACCGCAGCGGAGAGGTGGACAAGAAGGTGGCCGCCGTCGTGGCGGAGATCATTGAGGAAGTGCGTCGGAGGGGGGACGAGGCCGTCCGGGAGTATTCCGCCCGCTTTGACGGCTGGTGCCCCGATGTCTTTGAGGTGGACCGGGAGGAAGTGAATGATGCCCTCACCGCGGCGGACGAGGAGTTTGTGGAGGCCCTGCTGGCCGCCCAGGAAAATATCGCCGCCTTCCACAACCGCCAGAAGCGCCAGAGCTTTGTGGACACCCAGCCGGATGGGGTCATCCTGGGCCAGCGGGTCAGGGGCCTTGCACGGGTAGGCATTTACGTCCCCGGCGGGACGGCGGCCTATCCCTCCTCGGTGCTCATGGACGCCATCCCTGCCAAGATCGCGGGGGTGGGGGAGATCATTATGGTGACCCCTCCCGGGAAGGACGGCAGGGCAAACCCCGACATCCTGACGGCCGCGGCCCTGGCAGGGGTGGACCGGGTGTTCCTCATGGGCGGGGCGCAGGCCGTGGCGGCCCTGGCCTTCGGCACCCAGAGCGTCCCCCGGGTGGACAAGATCGTGGGCCCCGGCAATATCTATGTGGCCACCGCCAAAAAACTCCTTTACGGCAAGGTGGATATCGATATGGTGGCGGGCCCCAGCGAGATACTCATCATCGCCGACGACACTGCCGATCCCAGGTATCTGGCCGCCGACATGATGGGCCAGGCGGAGCATGACGCCCTGGCCTCGGCCATCCTCCTCACCACATCCCAGCGGGTGGCGGATGAGACCGAGGCGGAGCTGGCGAGGCAGCTGGAGGGCCTCTCCCGCCGGGACATCATCCAGCGGTCCCTCCGGGACTACGGGGCCATCATCGTCTGCCGGGACACCCAGGAGATGATCGACACCGCCAACGCCCTGGCCCCCGAGCACCTGGAGGTGATGATGGAGGACCCCATGCGGTACCTGGGATGCCTTGACAACGCCGGGAGCGTCTTTCTGGGCAAATATTCCCCCGAGGCCCTGGGG
>JAEXZK010000053.1 GCA_023451415.1 Bacillota bacterium
GATGTACACCTCCCGCTCAATGGGGCTGGGGGTGCTGGCCATCAGCCGGACAAAGGCCTGCAAAAAGGACACCCTGCCCTCTGCGGTCTCCAGGTCGTTTTGGCGGCGGAGCTTGGCTATCTCAAATTCGGCGGCGCTGCTGCTGCCCTGGATGAGCAGCTGGAAGCGCTCGGGACCGAATTTTTTGATGAATTCATCGGGGTCCTTGGCCCCGGAGATGGAAAGGATCTTGGTTTTGACCCCCACCTCGTCAAAGAGGCGGACGGCTTTTTGGGTGGCCTTCTGCCCGGCTTCGTCCGAGTCGTAGCAGAGGACCACCGTCTGGGTGTAGCCCGAGATCAGCCTGGCCTGGTCGCTGGTGAGGGCTGTGCCCAGGCCGGCGATGGCATTGTCGAAGCCCCCCTGGTGGATGGCCACCACATCCATGTACCCTTCGGCCAGGAGGAGCTCCTGGCGCTTGGAGCTTTTTGCAAAGTTGAGGGCGTAAAGGTTTCGGCCCTTCTTGTAAACGGGGTTGTCGCCGGTGTTGACGTATTTGGGGTTGTCGGCTTCGCTGAGCCGCCGCCCGCCAAAGGCGATGACGCCGCCCCGCAGGTCGATGATGGGAAAGATGACCCGGTTGCGGAAGAGGTCGTAGCAGCCGCCCCGTTTGCCGCGGCCCGCCACCCCGGCCGCCACCAGCTCGTCGGGGGTGTACCCCATGCGGCCCAGGTGGTCGGCGAGATTCTGCCAGCCCGGCGGTGCGTAGCCGATGCCGAATTTGACGATGATGGGCTTGCCCAGCCCACGGCCGATGAGGTATGCCCGGGCCTCGCGCCCCGCCTCGGACATGAGCATTTTGTGAAAATAGCGGGCGGACTCCCGGTTGATCTCCAGGATACGCATCTTTAGCCTATGCGCGCCGTCATCCATTTCATTCTCCGGCACCTGCATCCCCACCCGGTCGGCCAGGAAGCGGATGGCCTCCATGTAGTCCAGGTTTTCTATGCGGCGGATAAAGGTGACCACGTCCCCCCCTGCCCCGCAGCCGAAGCAGTAGAAGGACTGGTTCTCGGGGTAGACGGTAAAGGAAGGGGTCTTTTCGGAGTGGAAGGGGCACAGCCCGGTGAGATTGCGGCCCCGCCGGCGCAGCTGTACATAGCTGCCGATGATCTGTTCCGCATCGCAGCGGTATTTCAGTTCATTCAAAAAACTTTCCGGCAGCATGACCGATCCCCTCCTTGCTCCTTTCTTTATTTGCCTCCGGCTCACATCCCCCAGGGCTTGGGGATGAAGAACTCCTCAAACACCGCCACGCAGTAGCGGTCGCTCATGCCGGAGATATAGTCGCAGACGGCCCGTGGGACGCCTTCCCGCTCCCGGATGTCCTGATAATCCTGGGGCAGCTTGTCCGGGTTGCCCGCCAGGAGCTCATAGAGCTTGCGGACAATGTCTTTGGCCTTGCCTTCCTCCCCCTTTGCCACGGGGTTCTTGTACACCGCCTCAAAGAGGAACGCCTTCAGGTTCTCATATTGGGCGGCGGTCTCCGGGTCCATCCTTACGTCCTCCCGGCTGTTTTCCACCAGGGAGGTGATCAGGGCGGCAATCCTTTGGGATTTGCTCTGGCCCAGCTTGTATCGGGCCTCCCAGGGGATGTCGTTCTCAGTGAGGATGCCAGCCCGGATGGCGTCCTCTATATCGTGGTTGATGTAGGCGATCTTGTCGGCATACCGCACCACCCGGCCTTCCCAGGTCCCGGCCCAGGGCATGCCGTCGGAGTGGCACAGGATGCCGTCCCGCACCTCAGCGGTGAGGTTGAGGCCCTTGCCGTCCCGCTCCAGCAGGTCCACCACCCGGAGGCTCTGCTCACTGTGGCGGAAGAAGAAGGGGCTGACGTCCCGCAGCGCGTACTCCCCGGCATGGCCGAAGGGGGTGTGCCCCAGGTCGTGCCCCATGGCGATGGCCTCGGCGAGGTCCTCATTGAGGCGCAGTCCCCGGGCGATGGTCCGGGCGATCTGGCTGACCTCCAGGGTATGGGTAAGCCGGGTGCGGTAGTGATCCCCCTGGGGGAAGAGAAAAACCTGGGTCTTGTGCATCAGCCGGCGGTAGGTATTGCAGTGGATGATCCTGTCCCTGTCCCGCTGGAAGGGGGTCCGCAGGGGGCATTCCTCCAGTGGATGGAGCCGGCCGGCCGTGTTGGCGGACAAGAAGGCCCGGGGCGACAGCTCCCGGCTTTCGGTTTCCTGGATCTGCTCCCGTATGGTACGGTTTTCCATGTGCTTCCCCCCTAATATGTTCATCGCTCATAATTAATATACGGCGCGGAGCGAAAAACTCCTTCGTCATGCCCTCATTTTTCTTGTAAATTTATTAATTCGACGCCTTTCTTCCTCTTTTTTCCCCCCTGGGTGACAAAGAGGGCCGCCCTCTTCATCAAAAGAACGCGGCCCCGGCGCTTATCAGCCATACAGTTTTTCCCAAATCTCGGGCATCAGCGGATCCGGATTCTTGGTGACGGTGACGTTCCGGAACTGCTCGGCGCTCTCGTCCTCCCGCAGCTTCCGGGCCACCACCACGATCCGCTCCCCTTCAAAGTCATATCCGCAGGTGGAGAGGGTGAGGAGGTCGTCCCGGGCGGTGACGTCCGCGGAGCTGACGATGAGGGAGCGCTTGAGGAGCTGGGCGACATACTCCTCCTTTTCCTCAAAGGTCTGGAAGTAGACCATATTGTGATAGGGGTAGATGTCCCCGTTGGCCTCCAGGGTGTTGGCCAGAAAGACGGACACCACCACATACTGGCCGGTGCCGTAAAGGGTGTCAAAGGAGATAATGGGGTTTTGGGCCACAAACTCCGCCTCCTGGAAGTTGGCCAAAACATTGAACATGGTGCTGCGCATATTGTGGCCGTAGATGACCAGGCTGTCGTCGTTGGGGTCGGTCTGGTTGCGCTGATCCAGGAAAATGGTCCCGTGGGGGTCCTCCTTGCCGTAAAAATCGTGAGTCAGGTAATATTCGTTGTCCCGCTGGACCACCGGCGCGGAAAGGGTCTTGTCCGCGATGTTGATCCACCCCACAATATCGGGGTTGATCCGGTAAAGATCCTCAAACTGGGGGTTGAGGAAGCCCTGGTCCTCGGTTTCCGGGTCCCACTCTCCGCCATTGGTGGAAGATGCGCCGCCGGAGCTGTACAGCTCGTCCAGCTCCTTCTGCTGCTGCAGGGTGCGCTGCTCCGCCACAAGGGCGGTGACGGCGGCGGCTATGCAGGCCGCCGCCACCAGGCAGAGCGCGCCCACCACCAGCTTTTTCCACTTTTTCTTGTCGGACGCCTCCATGGGGTACCTCCTCAGAAACAAAGGTTGCGGCCCCGCCAGGCCGGGTCAAACGCCCTCAAAGTCGGCGTACAGCTCTTCCAGGACCTGTGGCGCGGCCGTACCGGCCGAAAGTTCCTCCAGCTCCCTGGCAAAGGCGGGCAGCAGCTCGCTGCGGACCAGCAACGTCAGGGCGACCCCTTCCCCAAAATCAGAGCCCCTGGTAATGATATGGTGCTTGGGCAGGATATAGGTGACCTTGCCGTACAGGTCGTAGGGGATATCCAGGCGGACCAGGGCCGCCTGGCACATGAGGAGGGGCGCCGCCGCGTCAACCGCCGTCTTGGCCCCCTGGGCATAGGCCCGGGTGAGCCCTCCGGCCCCCAGCAGGATACCGCCGAAGTACCGGGTGACCACCACCGCCACGTCGGTGAGCCCTTCCCGCTGGAGCACCTCCAGGATGGGGCGTCCGGCGGTGCCCGATGGCTCCCCGTCGTCGGAGAAGCGGCTTTTCTGCCCTTCCCGCAGGACATAGGCATAGCAGTTGTGGGTGGCCTCCCGATGGCGCTCCCGGATGGCGCCGATGAAGGCCACGGCCTCCTCCTCGGAGGAGACGGGGGCAATCTGCCCGATGAAGCGGGACTTGCGCTCTGTAAATTCGGCCTCCGCCGGGCCCTGGATGGTCCTGTACTGGGGCAACCGTCTCACCTCACATTGTGGCCGTCCGTAAAGCCGCGTCTTGAAAAGCCCTGGCCCTTTGCACCGGCATATTTCCCCACAAATACTTGTTAAGCCGCCAAGGCTTACAGGTTCTTCGCTTCTCCTGCCCAAAGGCGGCCTGTCCTTGTTTGCACCGCAGTTGTTTGCCAAACGGCCGCACTGGAAACTAGTCGAATTGTAGCACAAAAAAACATCCTATTTGTGAATATCGCCTGAATTTTTCAGTGGGGAGCGAAGAAAGGCGGTGCAACGCATTGCACCGCCCATTTTGAGCTCAAGTATGAACTTAACCTCTGCTATTAAAGCGCTTGTTGAACCGGTCCACGCGTCCGCCGGTATCAACCAGCTTCTGCTTGCCGGTAAAGAACGGATGGCACTTGGAGCAGATTTCCACGCGGATCTCGGGCTTGGTGGAGCGGGTCTCAATAACCTCGCCGCAGGCGCACTTGATGACCGCGGGGCCGTACTTGGGATGGATCCCGTCTTTCATTCTTTTTCACCTCTCTCGATTTCTGACTGCCGATGTGATTGGGCATCGGCTCAAATCGTAACGGCAATATCATACCACAGCCCGGAGACAAAAGCAAGCTTTTTCTTCTCTCCAAGCTTTGGAAAAGGGCCTAAATCCCCAATTTCTTTTCCACATCGGCCTTGATGGCCCTCAGCAGCGCCTCCGCGCCGGCCAGGTCAGCCCCCCGGAGGGAGTAGTAGACCTTCAGCTTGGGCTCGGTGCCGGAGGGACGGACGATGACGCTGCCCGCTTCGCCCAGGTTGTATTCCAGCACGTCGGAGGGGGGCATGGCCGCCCCGCCCACCGACCATTTGGCGGTCTTGTAATCGGTGAGGCTTTCCACCGCGCGGCTGCCCAGCGCAGAAGGGGGGTTCTGCCGCAGCTTCGCCAGGATGTCCCGCATCCTGGCCATGCCGTCGGCCCCCTCAAAGCTGTAGCTGTCCACCTGGTTCAGGTACCGGCCCAGCTGCGCATACAGGTCGTCCATGGCCTCGGCCAGGGTCTTGCCCTGCTCCTTGTACCAGGCGGCCATCTCACAGATGAGCATGGAGGCATCCACCGCGTCCTTGTCCCGGACATAGCCGCCGGACAGGTACCCGTAGCTCTCCTCGAAGCCCAGGAGGTAGCGGTCTTCCTCCCCGGCCTTTTCCAGCAGGGCGATCTGCTCGCCGATGAACTTGAAGCCGGTGAGGACATTGCGCATCTCGATGCCGTATTTGGCGGCCACCGCCGAAGCCATGGTGGTGGTGACGATGCTCTTCACCGCCACGGGGGCCTTGGGCATACGGCCGGAGGCTATCTTGGACCGGGCGATGT
>JAEXZK010000005.1 GCA_023451415.1 Bacillota bacterium
GACCCGTCCCACGGACAGAAGGGTTTTGTTCCGCCGCTCAATGGTGTTCACCACCCAGTCGGCCTGGCTCAGCTTATTTTCTATGTATTTGGCCGTTGCCGCATCGGGCGAATCGCCCAGCATGGAAAGATAATCCCGGCGGACAATGATCCTGGGGGAAACCAAATCGTTGAGAACCACATCAAAATGATCCTTAAATTTGACAACGGCGATATCGGGGATGATGTAGCGGACGCTGCGGTCCCCTCCAAGGGAGGCGCAGGGCTTGGGGTTAAGCTCCCGGATGAGGCGGTAGCAGCCCTTAATAACCTCGGGAGGCTGCCCCAATGCGGAGGCTATCTGATTAAAGTGCCCCTGCCCCAGCTGCGGCAGATGGCTTTCAACAATATCCCGCATCAGATCGGTGAGCAGGCCTTTCCGCTCCAGCTGGAGGAGCAGGCACTCGCTGAGGGAGGCGGCGCCCACCCCGGCAGGCTCCAGCCCCTGAACGATGCGGAGGCCCTCCCAGATCCGCTCCGGGGTCCACCCGGTGTGCCGGGCCATTTCCTCGGGGGAAACAGTGAGGTAGCCATTGTCGTCCAGGCATTCCACAATGTACAGGGCGGTTTGCTTCTCTTCCTTGGAGATGCGCAGGACGCCCACCTGCTCGGTAAGGAGCTCCCGCATGCCGTGCTCCGGGGTGCGCAGCCGCTCCAGGGGATCGGTCTCATCCTCGTCATAGTAGCAGTCGTAGCCGACCACGCTGCGGTTGTCCTCGCTGGAGATCAGCTCCAGCTTGCGGCGCAGCAGTTCTTTCTTTTGTTCGCCGCCGCCATCGTCGGCAAACTCCACAACAGGATTCTCCTCGGACACCCGCTGGACATACTCCTCCAGCTCCAGGTTGTCCATCTGGAGAATCTTCAGGGACTGTTCCATTTTTGGAGACAGCACCTGCCGCTGCTCCATATTCAGGTTCAGTTTCAAAGCCGTTTACCGTCCTTTGCTTTGTCTGGATGACCCTGCCTGCCGGCAGCCAAGTGTAAAGAAACTATAAACAGTATAGCATAAAGAATGAATTTTGAACAGCGGCAGGGCTGAGAATCTCTGCAAAGGGGCCCGGTGGTCACAGCCTCCCGATGGCCGATGACTTTTTCAGCGATTCCATGGTGGAAAGCACCAGGTTGAGACAAAAGTTGCGGTTGACAGGCCGTTTGGAGAGGGAGGCGATCTGGTGGCAGGCGCCTACAAAGAAAAGCGTTTCCTCCGGGGAAAAGCCATGCTCCTGGCAGTACATGAGCCCGGCCATCATGGCGTCGCGGCTGAAGCCAAAGGCATTGAGGGTCATATCGTCCCCGGGCAGCGGAAGAAACAGGGTGTCCTTCCCGCAGATATAGCAGAGCTTGTTACCGTAGGCGGGGAAAAGGATGTGCTTATCGCCGCCGGTCTTGTTCCTCAGGACGGCTGCCATTTCCCGCAGCAGCGAGGCCGAGGCCACGCTGCCCGGCGGCAGGGGGTCATAGATCCCGCACAGGTAAGCAGCCACCGGAAAGGAAAAAAGGAGGACGGAGAACCGGTCCAGAAAGCGGTTATAGCAGGGAATGCTGGAAAGGCGCCGGGAGGCCATGAGAAAGAGCTGAGGGGATTGGAAGGTGGAGGTGATATAATCGATGGCCTCGGTGGACATCCGGTCCTCAATGACGATCTGCCGGGCCTTTTTCAGGTGGATATATCTGCTTTCCAGAAACTCGGGAGTAATGTTGCGGTCGATCTGATTGCTGGTCATGGCGGCGATATCCTGCTGCGGGCTGAAAATATTGAGGAAGATGGTGGTGGCGGCATTGTCGAGCAGGGGGCAGAGCTCGGTGGAAATGCCGTGCTGGTTGCACTCCCGGATGATCTCGCTGCCAAAAAAGTCCCGGGCCACGGCGGAGATAATCTTGGGCGCACCGCCCAGCCGTACCACGTGCTCGGCCAGGTTTTTGGCCCCGCCGCTGTAGGTGAAGGAAATGGAGCAGTCCCGCTGGGGAGGGGCCCAGTCGGAATTTTCCTGGGGGCGCAGGTCGCTGAAGGAGCTGTTGATATCAACGGCCGCCGAGCCGATGATGATGGGGTAATCCTCTTCGGCTACAATGTAGCCCCTCCCTTTGAGCACACCGCTTTTGACCATATTGGCGATGTAGACGGAAACGGAAGAACGGGTCAGGCTGAGTTGATCGGCGATCTCATTTTGCGAGATCATGGGGTGCTCGGCAATGATAGAAAGGATCTCCTGTTCGCGCTCTGTCAATGATGCTCCCTCCTCGTTTGGCAGTGTTTGGCATTGTGCTAAAAAAACACAGCGAAAATTAGCAAAACTATTTCTTGATTTTTGCTGCGGTATGATATAAAGTATAAGTAGCAAATGCTTTGTTTGTCAAGCATTTGCTAAAAAGAACTTACAGCCAGTGACAGGGGAGCAAAATGGATAGATACGAACTGATCATCACAAACGGGACTGTGGTGACGCCTCAGGGCGAAAGGAAGCTGGATATCGCCGTCAGCGGCGGTAAAATCGCAGCCATGGCGCAGACACCGGCCGGGTTTGAGGGTAAGGAGACCGTGGACGCCCGCGGTCTCCTGGTGCTGCCCGGCGGGGTGGACGCCCATGTCCACTTTGAGGACCCGGGCATGACCGACTGGGAGGACTGGGAGCACGGCTCCCTGGCAGCGGCGGCGGGAGGGATCACCAC
>JAEXZK010000163.1 GCA_023451415.1 Bacillota bacterium
CCCTGCTGGTGGACGAGGGCTTCCGGGAGCAGCTCATCGCTGCGGAAAGCCCCGAAAGCTTCCTGGAGCTCATCGATAAGGCGGAAACCGCGCGGATGGAGAAGCTGGCTGCCAAGGCCGCCGCCAAAGCCGCTGCTGCCAAGGCTCAGGCTGCGCAGGAGGAGCGCCCCCTGGTGCTGGCGGTCACCGCCTGCCCCACAGGCATCGCCCACACCTATATGGCCGCCGAAAACCTGGAGAACGCCGCCAGGGAGATGGGGGTGGACATCAAGGTGGAGACAAACGGCTCCGGAGGCGTCAAGAACAAGCTGACCCCCCAGGAGATCGCCAGGTGTGCGGGTGTCATCATAGCCGCGGACAAACAGGTGGAAACCGCCCGGTTTGAAGGCCGGCAGCTGCTGGCCACCAAGGTGGCGGACGGCATCTCCAGGCCCAAGGAACTGATCCAGACTATCCTTGACAAAAAAGCCCCCACATACAGCCCCGGCGGGCACGAGGCCGCTTCTCCGGCGCCGGACGGGGAGGGTGAAAGCGTCGGCCGCAGGATATATAAGGACCTGATGAACGGTGTTTCCCACATGCTGCCCTTTGTGGTGGGCGGAGGCATCCTCACCGCCCTGGCCTTCCTGCTGGACGGGGCAAATGCGGGAACCGCCATCTTTGGCAACGGCACTCCGGCGGCCGATTTCTGCAAGACGGTGGGGGGCCTGGCCTTTGATATGATGTTCCCCATCCTGGCCGGCTTTATCGCCATGAGCATCGGCGACCGTCCCGCTCTGATGGTGGGCCTGGTGGGCGGCCTCATCGCCAAGGGCGGCGGCTCCGGCTTCTTTGGCGCCCTGATAGCGGGCTTTGCGGGGGGCTGGCTCATTGTGGGCCTGCGCAGGCTTTTTGACAGGCTGCCCAAGGCCCTGGAGGGCACCAAGCCGGTGCTCCTGTATCCCTTCTTCGGGCTTATCATCATGGGCGCCGGGATGACCTTCCTGGTCAATCCGCCGGTGGCGGCCTTCAACCAGGGGCTTTATGCCATGCTGGACAGTATGGGCGGCGTCAGCAAGGTGCTCCTGGGCCTGACCCTGGGAGGGATGATGTCCATCGATTTCGGCGGACCCCTCAACAAGGCGGCTTATGTCTTTGGCACTGCCTCCATCGCCACCGGCCAGACGCAGATCATGGCTGCGGTGATGGCCGGCGGTATGGTGCCTCCCCTGGCCATTGCCCTGGCCACAACCTTCTTCCGCAGCCGCTTTACCCGCCGGGAATGCCAGACCTCGGTGACCAACTACATTATGGGTGCTTCCTTTATCACCGAAGGGGCAATTCCCTTTGCGGCCTCCGATCCCCTGCGGGTTATTCCCGCCTGTGCTGTGGGCTCGGCTTTGGCGGGGGGGCTGTCCATGTTCTTCGGCTGCGGCTCCATGGCCCCCCACGGCGGCCTCTTTGTCCTGGGCATCATCGAGAATCCCCTGATGTATCTGCTTTCGGTGGCTGCCGGCAGCATCGTTGGGATGCTGCTCCTGGCCCTGCTCAAGCGGCCTCTGCCGGAGGACGCCCGGTAAAAACACCATTCTTTCATTATAAAAAAGGCCCGTCTCATCAACAGAGGCGGGCCTTTTTGGTCACAAAAATTCAGCGGATGTTTGCAAAAAATGGTTAAAATATGATTTTTTGGTATACAAACCTCCTGTACAATGATATAATTTTTTCGTAAAACGGCAAAAGCCGGCAGGGAGGTGAAACTGGTGTTTTCGGTGGAATACGAGATATGCAGCCTGGTGTTTTTAACCGCTGTAACGGTCCATTTTTTTACCGCCCACCGTTTTCCCAGCCTTCAAAACAGGTTCTTTGAAGCCTTCCTGGTCGCCTCTTTTGTGGATATTGTTCTGGATATCGTCGGCGCCTATACCATTTTTTATGCGGCCAAGGTACCGGTGTGGGTAAATCTGGCTGTCAATACGGCTTTTTACGCCTTTCAGATCCTTATCCCGGCGATGCTTTATATGTTCGTGCTTTGCTTGGCCCACCGGTGCCCGCTGACCACCAGGCGTTACGGATGCCTGGCGGCCTTTCTGCCGGCGGCTCTCCTGGAGGCGGCCTGCCTGACCAATCCCCTCTCCGGCTTTTTCTGCACCCTGGAGAATGGAGTCTATATACGGGGCCCCCTGTTCCCCCTGATCTACCTTTCGGGAATCGTCTACACCCTCCTGGCGGCGGGCACCGCGGTCAAGTGCCGTGCCGGCCTGCCCGGCAGCCAGTTCCGGGGGCTGATGCAGGTGGGAGTGATCACCTGCGCCTGTATGGGCCTGCAGTACTTTTTTCCCCAGTATCTGCTTACCGGCGTGGCCATGTCCTTGTCCATTCTTATCATGTACCTGGTCCTCCAGAACCCCTCCGACCTGCTGGACCAGCAGACCCGGGTCTTTGGCAGGGCGGGCTTCCAGCGCTATCTTCAGGACAGGCTGGAGCGCCGCAAAAAGCTCCAGATCATAGCGGTGGCCATGGACGAGATGCGGATGGTCAACAATGTCCTGGGCATCCAGGCAGGAGATCAGCTGCTGCGGGGGGTGGCGGACTTTTTGCAGGCCGCCGCCCCGGCAGGCCATGTCTTCCGCCTGGCGGGGGACCAGTTCGCCGTGGTCACCCAGAACGAAGCCAAGTACCGTCAGACAAGGCAGAGGATTGAGGCGAGGTTCCGGGAGCCCTGGGATATAGGCGGACGTGTGATCCGGGCGACGGCCTCCGTCTGCTGTATTCCCCAGATGAACCGGGAGTGGCGGGCGGACAGTGTGGATGGCATCCTTAATATCCTCCAGAACGCAGTCCTCCAGGCCAAGCGGCAGGGGCGGGATGTGCTCCTGGAGGTGGATGATGAGATCGTCAGCCGGCTGCGGCGGGAAATATGGGTGGAAACCGTCCTGCGGGACGCCCTCAGGAACAAAACGCTGGAGGTGCATTACCAGCCCATTTACTCCCTGCGGGAGAAACGCTTTATGGCCGCAGAGGCTTTGGCGCGGCTGAAATCGCCGGAAGGAGAAGAAATCCCGCCCGGGGAATTTATCCCCATCGCAGAAAAGCACGGCCTGATCTCGGAGATCGGGCGGCAGGTGCTGGAAAAGGCTTGCCAGATGCTCAGCAGCAACGACCTGCGCAGCATGGGCGTCTCTGTCACCGACATCAACCTCTCCGCTGCGGAGTTTTTGCAGGATGACCTGGCGGCCCAGATACGGGGCATACTGGACCGGTATCAGGTGGCCCCGGGTGATCTCAGCTTTGAGATCACCGAGACGGTGGCGTCCACATGCAGCGCCACCCTGGCTGAGTCCATGGCCAAGCTGTCCAGGGAGGGCATTCGTTTTTCCATGGATGACTTTGGCACAGGCTACGCCAACATCGACAGTGTGGTCCGCCTGCCCTTCTCCTCGGTGAAGTTGGACAAATCCATGCTGTACGCCTCCTTTGAAAACCGGAAGAGCGCCGTTACCTTTGAGTACACGGTGCGGATGTTCCAGCAGCTGGGGCTGTCCATCATCGTGGAGGGGGTGGAGACCATGGAACAGGTGGAGCGCCTGGAAGAGCTGAAGGTGGACTACATCCAGGGCTACTATTTTGCCCGGCCCATGGCCGAGGGGCAGCTGATGCGCTTCCTGGACGTCCAGAAAAATCAGCCGGTACATTAAAACAGCAAAAGAAAAGCGACCGGCCGCGGCCGGTCGCTTTTTATCAGTTGACGAAGAAAGTGTGTTTGGTTTTCCACTTTTTCAGGGAGATACCTACCCAGAAACCATAAATGCCGAAAGTGATGATGGTCAGCAAAAACCATTTGATCCACAGGCCGAAAAGCCCCACGGCAGTGCCGTCAAAGCCCAGCCGGCGGCCGCAGATGACGGTGTGCTTGGCTTCCCAGGAGTACACCATGCAGTAGGCCCAGGGGAAGCAGATCCCCAAAGTGAATATGGTTACCAGGGCTCCCAGGAAATACCAGCCCAGAAGCTGAAAAAGCCCGCCGTCAAAGTAGGAATCCGGCTGGACGGGATAGGACGGGGGAGGCGTTTGGGGCGGCGCTTCCCGGAAGGGGCTGTCCTGCTCCGGGGAGTCGGAATGCGGGATATTCATGTTCATGGGCGTTTTCCTCCATAACGTTCATAATCTGTCCGTTGAACAGCCGCTGGGACCATGGTACCATAAACAGGACGGGCCCGGCAAGTGCTCTCCTATGGAAAAAACGACAGAGAATGGCCCAATCTTTCAACAAAGGGACGCCGTGTCAATGAATTTTGAACTGAAGCAGCAGCTGGATCAGTGGCATGGGGACAGCCAATTCAAAAATATTGTGGAGGCCGCTACTGCAATCCTCCGGGACGAGCGGGATTATGATCTCACCATCCGGCTTGGCCCGGGCACTGAACAACATGGGCAGCTACCAGAAGGCCATGGAGCAGCTCCTGTCGGTGGCGGGGCCGGGGCCGTGGACCCAAGCCGCCGGAATGTCTGCGCCTTGGCGGAGCCGTAACCGTCAGCCTGGCCGAGGCTCTGAACAGCCCTTGATAAGGGAGGACTCCGTAGACGGTCGTGGGGCGCACTGGATTTTTCCCTTTTGCATCGGGTTTTCATCCGCAGCTGACCGGCAGCCTGTTTGCAGGGCTTGCCCTTTGCCTTTTGTGCATACCGGGGACAAAAAAGATGCCCTGCGGTGCTCAGTTACGGGAGGGAGGGGGCGTGTGAGGGGGAACCGTAGGCTCCTACCCACATCGAGCGGGCATAGCGAGCGGACAACCCGCCCGTAGGCAGCGCCAAATAAAAATAACCAGTCTTCCGACTGGCTATTTTTATTTGGTGCCGCTGACCGGGATCGAACCGGTACGGTGTTGCCACCGAGGGATTTTAAGTCCCTTGCGTCTGCCTGTTCCGCCACAGCGGCCTGTGTAAGCACAATGATGATACAACACCCGGAGGTAAAAGTCAAGGATAACCGGCAGACAGGGTGGTTGCAACGGGAACGGGGATACGATATAATAAATGATATTAAAAAAACGGAAGGACCCTGTTCCCCGATGTTCACAGTACCGTCACATTGCTGTGTTATGCTGGCTGTTGGACGGCGGAGGAGGGTTCCCTCTGCCAGACGGGGCCCGGCCCGCACCTTCGCCGGGCCTTTTTTCAGAAAGAAACGGGAGGTCGAAATTTGAACTGGATTACACATTTTTTTGAGATATTGCTGGGCATAGGGTCTTCAGTAATGATCCCCCTGTTCGTTATCCTTATCGGCCTGTGCCTGCGGGTCAAAGCGGGACAGGCGGTCAAAGCGGGGCTTACCACCGGCGCCTGCCTCATCGGCGCCACCATCATCGCAAACCTGCTGGGGACCAACCTGTCTGCCATAGGGCAGACGATCACCGCCTGCAACGGCTTTGCGGCCCAGGTGACCGATGTGGGCTGGCAGGCTTCCTCCTTCCTCAGCAGCGTGTCCCAGGCGGGCCTTTACGCGGTGCCCCTTTGCTTGCTGCTCAATATCGTCATGCTCCTGACGAAGACCACCCGCACCCTGAACCTGGACCTGTGGAACTGCTGGCAGGCGTCCTTCATGGGCGCGATGGTGGAAAACCTCACCGGCCAGCCGGTATACGGCTTTATTACCACAGGGGCGGCCATGGCCGTCATACTGGTCATTGCGGACAATACCGCCCCCCGGATGGAAAAATATCTGGGCCTCACCGGCCTTTCGGTAACCCATGGCTTTTCGGCCTCCTTCGGCCCCTTGGCCATCCTCTTTAACTGGCTCATCGACAAGATTCCCGGGGCCAAAAAGTTTTCCTTCTCCCTGAAGAACCTGAAAAAGGTCGCAGGCTATGCCGCCGACCCGGTGCCTCTGGCCGGTATGATCGGGCTGATCTGGGGCTTGGTGTGCGGCCGCGGGATCGCGGCTTCCGCCCAGATGGGCGTTACCATGGCGGCGGTGGTCCTGCTGCTGCCCAAGGCCATACAGATCCTGGTGGAGAGTCTGACGCCCATCACCGACGCTGTCAAAGCCTTTACGGAAAAAAAGCTGAAGATGCAGGGTAAGCTGTACCTTGGTATGAGCGGTACCCTGGGCCTGGGCGACCCCACCGTCCTCATTGCGGCCATGCTCCTGACCCCGCTGAGCCTGTATCTGGCGGCGGCCCTGCCCGGCAACCGCATCCTGCCCGGCCCCGACCTGGTCATGATCCCCTATGTGATGGTGGCGGTGGTGGCAATGGCCCGGGGCGACCTGCTCCGGTCCCTGGCCGGGGGAGTCCTTTCCATCATCACCATGTTCCTCTGCGGAACAGGCCTGACAGAGCTTTTCACCCAGGCGGCCCAGCTCACCGGAGCGGAGGAGTATGCCTCGGGCGCCCTTGTCAATAACCTGTGCAACGGCTCCAGCCCCCTGACCTGGGTGCTGGTCAACGTCAATCTTTACGGTGTGGCGGGCGCAGTGCTGCTGGTGGTGGCCACGGTGGCTCTGCTGGTGTGGAACCGCAACCAGATCACCGGCGGTGTAAAACTATATGTCCGGCAGACCAAGACCATCCGCGCCTCCCACATAGAGGCGGTGGAGACCGAGCCGGAGGAGCTGCCCCCGGTGCCGGAAATCCCCCAGGGCAAGGGACACCGCCGGCTTCTGGGCGGGCAAAAGGCGGCTCCCGCCGGCGCTCCGGAGGAAGAGCCTGCCCCCGCCCAGCCGGAACAGCCGGAGGGCGAGACTCCTGCCCAGCCGGAGGGACTGCCCGTGCAGCAGGAAGAAAAGGATCAGAAATAAGCAGAACCGGCCGGACAGCTGTCCGGCCGGTTCTTTCGCATTACGGCGGGCTTGCCGGCGGATGCCTGCTTGCGGGGTGGGGGTCAGATAAGCAGGCGGACGGCGACGATCCGGTCCCAGGTGTTTTTGCCGATGATGCCGTCGGGCACCAGCCCAAAAAGCCGCTGGAAGGCGGTGACGGCAGCCCTGGTGGCGGGCCCGAAGATGCCGTCGGCGGTGATGGTGGGGATGGGGTAGCGCTGGGAGATGCGGCGCAGGTACTCCTGCATCAGCCATACGGTGTCCCCGCGGGAACCCTCCCGCAGGAGGTAGCCGGGGTAGTTGACGGCCAGGCCGGAGGTGTTGGCGATGCCCAAAAAGACATTATAAAGGGAGTTCCAGGTGGCGGGGCCCACGATGCCGTCCACAGTGAGGCCAAAGCGGTTCTGGAAGTCGCGGACGGCGGCCTCGGTGTTGGCGCCGAAGATGCCGTCGATTTCCACAGGACGGACTTCGTTGTAGTATTTGGAGATGACCCGGAGGAAGTACTGGGCCAGAGAGACCAGATCGCCCCTGTCGCCCCGGCGGATGACCCCGGTGGGGCGGGGGGGGGGCAGGGGCTCCTGCTCGCCGCCAAGCTCGGCCAGCCGCGTTACCGCCACATAAATATAGGAGATCTGGTTCCAGGTGGCCTTGCCCACGATGCCATCGGGAGCCAGGTTGAAGATCCGCTGGAAAGCCCGGACGGCGGCCTCCGTCTCTGTGGTAAAGGAATTGTCCACGTTGGAGATGATGGGGATGGCAGGGTAGTTGCGGCGGATGCGGTTAAGCTGGTTTTCGATGGTGCGCACCGCCGTGCCCGAGCTGCCCACCCGCAGGGGCGTGCCGGGATAAGAGCTCCGGACGGCCTCAATGCCCGCCGCCTCCACGATCTCGATGTCGTTGCCGTAGTAGCGCCGGAGGATGCTCAGCGGGGTATAGCCGGCCTGGGCCAGCGGCACCGTGCCCCATTGGGAAAGGCCGTCGCAGGAGACGGTGGTCCCGTTGCAGTATTCGGTAAAATAAGGGTTGAGGGAGCCGCGCTTCCGGACATATTCGTCAAAGATTTCGTCCACAATGCGGCTGATGTTGCCAAAGATATTGCGGCCGTGCACATAGTACTGGTCGTAAGCGGTATTGTTGGTGATGTCGAAGCTGTAGCCGCGGCTGCGGTACCATTCGGTGAAGATCCGGTTAAGCGCAAAGGAGATCTGGGCGTAAATGTTGGCCCGGAGGGCGCTTTCGGGCCAGGTGGGGTAGATCTCGCTGCTGGCCACGTTCTTGATATAGTTGGGGAAGCTGACGGTGACGTTTTGGGCGGAGGTGTTGTTGGGGCTGCCCAAGTGTACGGTGATAAACTCGGGAATGACCACCCGGTTGAGGATACGCGCCCCGGGGCCCACAGGCTCCCCGTCCTCCCCCTCCGGCAGGATGATGGGCCCGGGGCCCTCCTCCGCGGGGCCCTCCGGCTCCCGCACGCCCGGCTCCTGGAGGAGGACGTTGGGGGGGATGACATAGATGTCCGGCTCGGCCACGGTGCTCAGCTGCTCCTTGGGGGTGGGGTTCATCTCGATGGCCTCGATGCTCTCGATGCCGTCAAAAACCTGGATGCCTTCGATGGTCACCGGCAGAAAGCCGTCGGCCAGCACTTCGGCGTTGTACAGCTTGTAGGGCCGCTCCTGGGAGTTTGGGTCAAGGCTGATGTCGGCGGGGGGCGCCGTCACGCAGAGCGGGGGCGTCCGCCCCGAGGAGTTGGAGACGACCACCCGGCTTACGCCGGTTTCGGGGTCGGTTACCGTTGCCCGGGCCCCCTGCACCGGCTGGGCGCCGCGTCCGGTATAAAGCTGAAAAATCAGCGTTGATTGACAGGTCATAAGGGTGCTCCTTTCTATTCCTACTTACCTCCATGATATGTAAAATGTTCCAGCTTTGTTTACATCTGCAATGGCCGCAGGAACTTGACTTTTTATGGGTTTACAGGTAGTATTATCTTGAGATGATAAACGGCCCGGCCTGCCGGCTCGCCGCTTTGTCGCAACAATTGGAGGTAACAGTCATGAAAAGATTATTGTCCGCCGTCCTGGCACTGGCGATGATAAGCGTCCTGGCGGTGACGGCATTTGCAGACAGCGACGACAGCTGGGTCAGCAAGGATGACGTATATCCCGGCGATACCGTTACTGTCCACGGCTTCTACACCAAGGACGGCAAGGAGCTGGACGAATCCGGCCTGGACACCGAATATTACGGTGTCAGCTACAACTTCCGCAAGGGCGAAAGCTACATCGAGCGCGTCTACATCGATGATGACTCCAGCGAAGTCAAGCTGGTCATCAAGTCCGGCCTCTCCGTCTCCAGCGAAAAGGAGATCACCGGCACCGTCACCGTGCGCGAAACAGACAGGGACAGCGACCGTCTCCGCTTTGTAGCCGATATCACCCTGACCCTGGGCGGCGGCGGCACCGCGCGGATGGAATACGCCGGCAGCCAGAGCTTTGAGCTCCCCGACGAGTACCAGACCAAAAAAGTAAAATTTGAGACCGAGGACGGTGACTCCATCGGCACCCTGCGGGCCGACTTCTGGGATGACGACTACGACAGCGTTGCCTATTTTAACGTCAAGGTGGTGGACCAGTCCTCCCTTTTCCTGGGCCACAACAGCACCCCCGACGTGAATCTTCTCAAGAAGTATGACACTGCGGATATCCGTTTCCTTTCCTGGAGCGCCGCGCCCACCTTTGACGCCTCCGGCACCCTGGGCATCTACTGCTATGAGGACGACTACGTCTATGGGCGCAAATCCGACGGCAGCCTCTATACCCTTGGCGGCAAGTACAACAGCAATACCGGGGCCTATGAGATCAAGACCAAGACCCTGGGCAGCTACGTCATCTCCGACAAGAAGCTGAACGCCAGCGGCTCGGCGCCGTCTTCTTCCGCCTCCTCCGGCAGCTCCTCCGCCGCCCCGGCCCCCAGCAGCAGCTCTGTGGCGCCTCCGCCTTCCAGCAGTTCTGTTGCCCCGGCCCCCAGCAGCAGCTCCGTGGCCCCTCCGCCCTCCAGCAGCGCCGCGGCCTCCGTCTCCGAGAGCTCCGAAGAGAGCAGCGAGCCGGAGGAATCCTCCGAGCCCGAGGAAAGCAGCAGCGAGCCGGAGGAAGAGCCCTCCGAGCCTGTGGTCGCCCCTGAGGACGATGAGGATAAAGATAAGGACGGCGGATTCCCCGTTGTGCCTGTGGTCATCGGCGTGCTTGCCGTGGTCGTCATCGGCCTTGCCATCTTCCTCTTTGGCGGCAAAAAGAAGCGCAGCTACGACAGCTGGGACGACTAAGCTTCCGGACGGCGGGAGGAGCAACAGCTATGAAAAACAGTGGGAGCTGGAAGCCCCTGAACGCCGGGCCGAAAAACTGAAAATAGCAGGATAACAGGATGAGGGCCGCAGGGCCCTCATTCTTTTATGGCGGTAAATTGGCGGTTCCTCCGAAAAATATGGAATAGATTCTAAGATATTACAAATTTATAACATTTTCCTTGCGATTGGTTACAACTTGTAATATACTCAAGTTGCAAAGGGGAGCTGTGGAGAACCCCGCCGCACAAAGATTAAAATTTTATGGAGGAACACACCTATGAAAAAGGTACTTGCGCTGATCCTGGCTGTCGCCATGCTGAGCACTGTCGCTTTTGCTGCTTCCAACACCGTTTTCACTGGCTCCGATGACGACGACGCTGTTGTTGGAGAAAGCTACGGCCCTGGCAAAAAGATTGAGATTAAGTCTGGGGACTTGGCTGCTGACCCTGACAAAGAGTCCGGCAAGGATAAGGTTTCTGCGCTGAACGATGACAACTACACCATTCGGAAGGTCACCTATAAGACCGGCAAGTCCTATATCGACTCCGTTAAGCTGGATGACGATGAGGGCGACTGCCTGACCATCAAGTTCAAGAAGAACTACACTGTCGAGAACGAGAAGAAAGTCGAAGCTGAAATTGAGCTTCGCGGCAAGGGCAACGATGTCGACGTCAAGACTGTCAACATCAAGCTCACCACCAGCTACGTGACCGGTAAAACCGATATTGAGATCAAGAAAGATGGAGAAGTGGATGCTCCTTCTTTCACCCTGATCAATAAGTTTGTGGACAAGGGTTCCCCCTACGGCACCCTGAGCTTTGACACCGAAGACAACGACACCTCTGTTGAAGTTCGTGTGTACGACGGCGACAAGTTCTACCTGGGCCATGACTTCGATGCCGACAAGAAGGTTCTGGTCGCCAACGCCGATTCCGACGCTGAGATCTCCTTCCTGAACTTC
>JAEXZK010000191.1 GCA_023451415.1 Bacillota bacterium
CCCCCGCGCCGTCGCCAAAGAGGACGCAGGTGCTCCGGTCGGCAAAGTCCGTCACCCGGGAAAGGACCTCCGCCCCGATGACCAGGACATACCGGTCCGGGTCCTGGCAGAGGAGCCCCCGTGCCACCCTGAGGCTGTAGAGGAAGCCGCTGCACGCGCTGTTGAGGTCCATGGCCATGATGCCGGCGGGGAGGCCCAGCTCCCGCTGGACCAGACAGGCCGTGTTGGGCACCAGGGTGCTGGGGGTGAAGGTGGCCACCACCACGGCGCCGATCTTTTCCCGGGGGATGTCCCCTTCTTCCAGGGCGGCCCGGGCCGCGCCCACAGCCAGGGAGGCGGTGTCCTCCCCGGGGGAGGCAAAGCGCCGGCGGCGGATGCCGGTCCGGGTGGCGATCCACTCGTCGCTGGTGTCCACCAGGGCGGCCATGTCGTCGTTGGTGACCACCCGCCGGGGCAGGCAGCTGCCGGTGGAGAGTATTTTAATCCCTGTCATGGGCCTTCGTCCTTTCTTGGGGGGCCGCAGCCCCGATCTGCCGGAACTTCTGGTACCGCCTGGCCGCCAGGGCCGGGCCGCCCAGCCTGCCAAGGCGCTCCAGCTCCCCGGCGATGAGCTTGTGGAGCTGGAGGAACACCTGGGCGGAATCGGGCCGCACGCCGCCCTCCGGCTCGGGCACCACATAGTCGGCGATGCCGAATTCCAGGAGGTCCCCGGCGGTGAGGCGCATCAGCCGGCAGGCCTCCTCCGCCCGGCCGCTGTCCTTCCACAGGATGGAGGCAAAGCCCTCGGGGGAGAGGACGGCGTAGACGGCGTTTTCCAGCATGATGAGGGTGTTGGCCGCGCTGAGGGCCAGGGCCCCGCCGCTGCCACCCTCCCCGGTGACCACCGAGACCACCGGCACCGTCAGCCTGCTGAGGGCCGCCAGGCACCGGGCAATGGCCTCCCCCTGGCCCCGTTCCTCGGCGCCGATGCCGGGATAGGCCCCCGGGGTGTCCACAAAGGTGATGACCGGGCGGCGGAATTTTTCCGCCTGTTCCATCAGCCGCAGGGCTTTGCGATAGCCCTCGGGGCTTGCCATGCCAAAATTGCAGCCCAGGTTTTCCTCCAGGGTGCGGCCCTTGCGGTGGGCGATGACCGTCACCGGCCGGCTCTCAAAAAAGGCCAGCCCGCCCAGGATGCCGCCGTCGTCGCCGTAGCAGCGGTCCCCGTGGAGCTCAAAAAAGTCCTGGAAGAGGGCGCTGATATACTCCCTGGCCCCCGGCCGCAGGGGGCTGCGGGCCAGGGCCACCCGCTGGGCGGGAGTAAGTTCCGTTGGGGCCATGGTCAGCCCTCCTTTCCGCCGTGGAGGCGCAGCAGCAGGGAGAGGGTCTCCCGGAGCTGCCGCCGGTCCACGATATGGTCCACAAAGCCGTGGTCCTGAAGAAATTCCGCCCGCTGGAAGCCCTGGGGCAACTCCTGGCCGATGGTCTGGCGGATGACCCTGGGCCCGGCAAAGCCGATGAGGGCCCCCGGCTCCGCCAGGATGACGTCCCCCAGGCTGGCAAAGCTGGCGGTGACCCCCCCTGTGGTGGGGTGGCAGAAACAGGAGATGTACAGGAGCCCCGCCGCGCTGTGGCGCTCCAGGGCGCCGCTGGTCTTAGCCATCTGCATCAGGGAGAAGATCCCCTCCTGCATCCGGGCGCCGCCGCTGGCGGAGAAGATCACCAGGGGCAGCCGCTGCTTTGTGGCATACTCCACCGTCCGGGTGATCTTTTCTCCCACGGCCGTGCCCATGCTGCCCATGAGGAAGCGCCCGTCCAGCACCGCCGCCGCCGTCCTGATGCCGCCGATGCGGCCCACCGCCGCCACCGCCGCGTCCTCCAGGCCGGTGGCCTGCCGGAGGTTTTCCACCTTTTCCCGGTAGCCGGGGAAGGCCAGGGGATCTGCGGCGGCCACCTTTTTTTCCAGCTCCCGCCAGCGGCCGCCGTCAAAGACCAGCCGCAGCCGGTAGGAGGCGGAGACGCGCAGATGGTGCCCGCACTCAGGGCAGACGTAGCAGTTCTCCCGCAGGCGGGCTTTGGCTGTGCCTTTGCCGCAGCCGGGGCACTGGAGGAAGAGCTCCTCCGGCGCCTCCCTGGCCGGGGCGGGGGCCGGAGTGCTTTTCCGCCTCAGGCCCGCCAGGGCGGCCAGCTGCTCCCGCCGCTCCTCAAAGAATGGGTGCATCCCTTACGCCTCCTTTTCCGCCCGGGCCTCCAGGGCCAGCAGGCCGTCCAGTTCCTTTTCCAGGAAGCTGGTGGTGTACCCCCCCTTGAGATACTCGGGGTGGTACAGGATAAGATATTCCAGGTTCTGGTTTGTGGCAAAGCCCCGGATCATCAGCTCCTCCAGGGCCCGGCGCATCCGGCGCACCGCCTCCAGGCGGGTATCCCCCCGGACGATGACCTTGGCCACCATGGAGTCGTAATAGGGGCTCAGCCGGTAGCCGGGGTAGAGCATGGTGTCCACCCGGACGCCCATCCCCCCGGGCAGATGGAGGAAGTCCACCTGGCCGGGATTGGGGAGGAACCCCCGGGAGGGGTCCTCGGCGTTGATCCGGCACTCGATGGCATGGCCCTTCAGCTCCACCTCCTCCTGGGTCAGGGAAAGGGGCAGCCCCGCGGCAATGCGTATCTGCTCCCGCACCAGGTCCAGGCCGGTGACCATCTCGGTGACCGGGTGCTCCACCTGGATGCGGGTGTTCATTTCGATAAAGTAATAGCGCCCCGCCTCGTCCAGGACAAATTCCACCGTCCCGGCGTTGCGGTAGCCCGCGGCCCGGGCGGCCCGGACGGCCGCCGCTCCCATCTCCCGGCGCAGCTGGGGGCTGAGGAGCTTGCAGGGGGACTCCTCCATCAGCTTCTGGTTCCGCCGCTGGATGGAGCAGTCCCTCTCCCCCAGGTGGATGACGCCCCCCTGGCTGTCCGCCAGAATCTGGAACTCGATGTGCTTGGGGTTCTGGATCAGCTTTTCCAGATACAGCTCCCCGTTGCCAAAGCAGGCCACGGCCTCGGCCCGGGCGGTGTCAAAGGCCGCCTTCAGCTCCTCGGGGCCCCCGGCCCGGCGCATCCCCCGGCCCCCGCCCCCGGCGGAAGCCTTGATGAGGACGGGGTAGCCCAGGGCCTGGGCGATCTCCCCGGCCTGGGCGGCGGACTCCACCGGCCCGTGGGAGCCGGGCACCACCGGCACCCCGTTTGCCATCATCAGCTGCCGGGCGGCGGACTTGCTGCCCATCTTCTCCATCACATCGCCGCTGGGGCCGATGAATGCAAGGCCGCACTTTTCCACCAGGCGGGCAAATTCCGGATTCTCCGACAGGAAGCCGAAGCCGGGGTGGACCGCGTCGCACCCCGTGCCCAGGGCCGCCGCCAGAATATTCTGCATATTCAGGTAGCTTTCCCCGGCCCGGGGGCCGCCCACGCAGACGGCCTGGGTGGCCAGCTGGGTATGGAGGGCCTCCTGGTCGGCGGTGGAATAGACCGCCACCGTCTGGATGTCCATCTCCCGGCAGGCCCGAATGATGCGCACGGCGATCTCCCCGCGGTTTGCCACCAATATCCTCTGGAACATTTTCAGCTCTCCTCTATCTCCACCAGGGCCTGGTCAAAGGCCGCCAGCTGGCCGTTTTCAAAAAGGACGGCCTTTACCACGCCGGCAGCGGGGGCGGTCACCTCGTTCATCATCTTCATCGCCTCGATGAGGCAGAGGGGAGCGCCCTTTTCCACCCGCTGGCCAACCGTCACATAGGGGGCGGCGTCGGGGCTGGGGGCGGCGTAAACGGTGCCCACGATGGGCGCCCGCACCACCCGTCCCGGGGCCGGGGAGGGGGGATCGGCCGGAATGACGGGTGCCTTCTCCGGGGCCGGAGCCGGAATACCGGGTATCCCGGAGGCGGCCGGAGCCGGGATGGGCGTCTCCTTTTTCAGTCGCAGGACGGTCCCCTCCGTCTCCAGCTCCAGGGCGCCGA
>JAEXZK010000196.1 GCA_023451415.1 Bacillota bacterium
CCGCTACCGTGGGCGCGCAGATCAGCGCAACCGCCACAGTGTTTAATGTCGTCGGCGGCAATTATGGCATCACCTACATCGCCGGGGCGGTCATCGCCAGCGCCATTTTTATCATCTACACGGCCAGCGCGGGGCTTTTTGGCGTGGTGTACACCGATCTGGTGCAGTTTTTTATCCTGATTATTTTTGTCTATATCCTGCTTCCCATCATGGCGGTGGGCGAGGTGGGAGGAATGGCATCCCTCATTGCTCAAACGCCTCCCCAAAAATTCCACCTGAGCCTTTCCCCCAGCATCGTCACCCTGATCTTCACCAACCTGGTGATGACCATTGCGGGGGCGGAGTTCTGGCAGAGGGCCTTTGCCGCCAAGGACAGGAAGTCCGCTCTCAAGGGGCAGTTCGGCGGTACAGCGGTTTATGCCTGCACCATTTTTGTCACCCTGTTCCTGGGCCTGGCGGCGGCCATCCTGTTCCCCAATCTTATTGCGGAATACGGCACCGCCGACTACGCCATCCCGGTGATGGTGGCCACCATCCTGCCCCCTGGGCTGACAGGGCTGACCTTTGCGGGCCTGCTGTCGGTGATGATGTCCTCGGCAGACACCTGCATCCTTGTAGCCACCCAGGCCGGTGTCAACGACATCTGGCGCACCCTCAAGCCGGACATGACCGATAAGCAGGAGCTGAGGCTTTCCCGCATCATGACGGTGATTATCGCGGTCTTTGCCCTGGTGGTGGCGCTTTTCTATACCAGTGCCTATGACGCGCTGATGTTTGCGTGGACCTTCTACGCCGCCTCCATGGGCCTGCCCTGCCTGGCCGCGCTCTACTGGAAAAAGGCCAACACCCCCGGCATCCTGTCGGGGATGGCCGCGGGGCTCGTTTCCAGCATTGTCTGGAAGTCCCTCGGAGAGCCCTGGGGGATCGGCTCCACCATTGCAGGCGTGGCGTGCTGTGCTGCGGCCCTGGTAATCGTCACTCTGGCCACCTGCCGGAAACATCCTTCCCGCCAGGTGACATAAGCCCTATCCAGAAGAAAGAAGGGACGGTGTAAAAGGCGTCGTTACGGGAGCGGGCACCGCCCTTCAAACGGGGACTTTCGCCCACGCTATGTCTCGACAACTGCCAAGGGCGCCTGCACCGATCTTTTTTGCGCATGTTGGACGCCCCAAATATCAGCTGCAAACCGATGCTTTCCAACGAGGCGGCGCCGTAAAAACGGCGCCGCCTTTTCTGAACCCGCGCATCGCCGGATCAGCCGGCGGCTATTGCTTTTTCCTCGGTTTGCGGATCAGCTTGAGACTGATCCCCCGTATGTCTGCGATGTCCTGGAAAAGCTTTACCGCCAGGGCGGCCCTTTCCTTCAGGGGCGCTTGAGGGGCCGCCTCCCGATCCAGCAGGTCCATCACCGTCCGGATATCCGCCAATTCCAGCAGGTTGACCGCGGTGCAGAAAAAGGCCTTTTTTCGCCCGTCGTTGCAGCCATCCAGCAGCCGGCGCAGAAAGCATGTATTCTCGTCCATCATGGCCCGATACGCCTCCGGCCCGCCGCTTAGCATCCGGGAGAAGTCCCGGTCCACATTGCGGCAGGGGATAAAGTGATCGTAACGCATGGTATCCTGATATTTTTCACAGGGATATTCAATACATTGGCAGCAATATTCCACGTTCCCGTGGCTTTGGCTGCACCGGATGACCCCGCAGGACTGATGCCCCTCTCCGCCGCCGCAGCCGGGGCAGCCCTCGGGCATGTGGCGGATGAGGCAGAGACCGCAATTGAGGCCGCAGAGGGAAAACAAAGGATACTCCCGCCGGTAATTTTTCATAGCCTGTCCTCCTCGCCGGTATGTCAAAATAATTCTACCATACCGGAGGACCAAAGACAATTGGAGGAAATTACGCAAAAAAGAAGCTGACAGTCGGAGCGGACTGCCAGCCTTTTAAGATGATTCAACGGATGCCCGGTTTTCCTGGCTCATAGGTCGGAGCACAGCGGCCAGTCGTATCCGGAGGGGTCGTAGAAAATAAAATCGTCAAGATCCCCCTGGACGGAAAACCACTCTTTTTCCAGCGCTGCCGCATCCCGTCCGGGACCCCATCCGTCCATGCGCTCGAAGGATTCCTCCATGCAATTCCCCCCTTTGCTTGTTTTATCATACCATGAGCACAGCTCATGGTGTGATTGGCCATTGAGGCGCTTGTCGCCTTGGCCATAACCGGTGTGATTGGCCATTGAGGCGCTTGTCGCTCTGGCCATAACCGGTGTGATAACCGCCACGCGGTCACCATGGGCATAGCAAGATAATTGCGCATCTTGGCCGAAGCGCTGTGCGGCGCGGATGGCCTGCGCATAGCATAATTGGTATAATAACCATTATGCGCTTATCATACCATCTAGTCTATGCGGAAAGGGTAAAAAAGATGCAAAAAATCGGGCCGGAAGCTTACCTCCGGCCCGATGAAAATGAAATTTCTCTATTAATCCTCTTTTTCCTCGACAGGGGCATCGGGGGAGTATTTTTTGACGGCTTCGCAGCCTGCCACAGCGCTGGCTTTGGCAGTGTAGGACTCGCTGGCCAGGATAGGCTCGCCGTTGGAAGCGATCAGACGGAAACGGAATTTACCCGCTTTATCCTCATACACCTCAAATTTGGGGCATTTGCCTTCGCCCTCGGTTACGATTTCAGCTTTCTGGGAGTGCTTGCGGATGCTTTCCACGCCGTTTAAGCAGGCGGCTTTGGAGGAGTAGCCCTCGCTGACGCCGATGGCCTCGCCGTTGGATGCCTTAAGGGTGAAGCGGTACTCGCCGGCTTTGTCCACATAGACCAGGAACTTACCTTTGCGTTCAGACATGATACACCATCCTAACTTTTTTTAAAATAAGGCAAACTGCCTTTTTTTACCGTTTTTAGTGTATCACGACGGCGGAGGCATTGCAAGAAAAAAGCAGAAAATCACCTTTAAGATTCGCTCAATTTCGACAGAACCTGCTCAAGCACCTGGATAGCGCCCAGGCTGCTGGCGGCGATGTTTTCCTCATAGACTCCCTCGGCCTCATCGTCGGCATTGTCGGAGAGGGAACGGATGATCAGCAATGGCACCTGGAAGAACCAGCACACCTGAGCCACGGCGGCGCTCTCCATATCCACACAGAGAGGATGGAACCGCTGGATCAGGCTGTCCCGCTGCGCGCCGGTGATGAAGGCGTCCCCGGTGATGATGCGGCCAAAGCGCAGATTGGAGGAGAGGCCGCGGCAGAGGACCGTCAACTGGGGATCGGAAGAAAACTCCTTGGGCATACCCGGGAACTGGTCCTCGTTGTTGATGAGCTCATAAGGAATGTCGTGGTTGAGCAGGCTTTCACCGATAACCACGTCCCCGATGTGCAGTTCGGGGCTGAGGCCTCCGGCCACGCCGGTAAAGAAAAGCTTCTCCACACCGAAGCGGCCGATGAGCTCCTGGGCGGTGATGGCGGCGTTAACCTTGCCTACGCCGCCCATAACGGCCACCACATCCAGGCCGTAGAGCCGCCCGCAGTGGTATTCCCGCATCAGGAAGCGCTCGGTATGGGGGCTTTCCATTTTTTTAGTCAGGGGAGCCAGCTCCCTGGCGGTGGCGCACATGATTCCGATTTTCATAGTCCTGTTCTCCTTAGCTGTTGTTTTTTTCCGCACCTTGGACGCATTCCAGCAGGGGCCCCAGCTCCAGCTCCTCCAGAGGGACCTGGACAGCGCCGATATAGTAGCTGATGCCATGATGGTTTTTGCCAAAGGCCCCGTGAGAATCGCTCCCCGCGGTGATGAGCAGTCCGTGGCGGCGGCAGTATTCCTTGCAGAGCCGGGTCATTGCGGAACTGTTGGCGGGATAGTGACATTCAATGCCGCCGATCCCCATCTCCCGCAGGGCGTCCAGGTGGCGGGCAAGCGCGTCCGGCTGTTCCGTGTCAAACCAGTTGCAGGGATGGGCAAGCACCGGCACCCCGCCAGCCTCCCGGATGGCGGAACATACTTCCGCCGCGGCAGGGAAGGGATAGTCCCGATAATCGCAGCCATACTGGCCGTAAAGGCGCATGCCATCCTCCGGCGCCGGGATGACGCCCTTGGCATGGAGATAGTGGAGCCCCTTCCAGCCTCCCAGGGTCGGATCATACCGGTAGGCGTCATACTCCGCCCGGCTCAGCTGAGGATAGCGGGGGATGAGACGATCAACCAGGTCGTCGCTCATATCCAAAAGGAGCTGCCTGCTCCGTCCGGCCAGCTCCATGATACGGCCCTCAGGCCGGAAACCGTAGGCAAGGATGTGGATTTCGTAGGGAGGATAGAGGCAGTCCACCTCCATGCCGCGGATACAGAGGAGCCCCTCCTGCCGGCAGGCGTTCCGCAGCTCCCGCCACCCTGCACAGGTGTTGTGGTCGGCCAGCGCAATGAGCCCAAGGCCCTGCTGCGCAGCCAGACGGGCGGCCTGAGCCGGTGTGTGGGTGCCGTCGGAAAAACAAGAATGAAGGTGAAGATCCACCAGCATTGAAAGGCCTCCTTTTCGCCAAAATTTGTATTTGCACCTCGGGTAAAATATCGGGTATCCTAAAAAGGCATATGCTGCAAAACGCTTCTGTTGTCTCATTATATCCGAAAAACAGGAAAAAAACATCCCCCAAAAGGCGTCATATTTTTCTGACGGGGCGCATATTCATTTTGAGGTGATTTTGACAGCACTCCGGAACCGGTAAAATCATATTTTGGGGAAGAGGGTCGTCCCTCTTAGGAGAGGGACGAGATTTCACAACAAATTTTATATAAAATATACAAATAGGAGCTTAATATTCAAACCTACATTTAAAAATATTACAATTTCTACTTGAAAAAGGCACATGGGAATGTTAGAATAAAAGCAGAAAAAGGAGGGATGTGCAATGGTTAAAAAACCGAAGGACAAACAAGTCCCGGTTTATCTGTTCCACCAGGGCACCAACTACCAGGCCTACAAGATGCTGGGTGCACACTTTGTGGGGGATGAGACAGCGGAATTTGTCACATGGGCGCCCCATGCTGAAGCTGTGAGCGTGGTAGGGGATTTTAACTGTTGGGACGGCAGCCAGAACCCCATGATCCCTCTTTCCGAAGAAGGCCTCTGGCACTGCGTTGTCAGCGGCGTGCGGGAATATGACTCCTACAAGTTCCAGATAATCGCCCCCGAGGGGGAAAAGCTTTATAAATCCGACCCCTATGCCTTCCATACCGAAACACGTCCCGGCAATGCATCCAAAGTCTATGATATCGAAGGGTATAAATGGAAGGACGCCGCCTGGCTGCGCAAGCGGGCGATGGGCGACCTCCACAGCGGGCCGATGAATATCTATGAGGTCCACCTGGGCTCCTGGCGCACCTATCCCGACGGCAACCCGTTCAGCTACCAGAAGCTGGCCGAAGAGCTGGTGCCCTATGTCAAGGATATGGGATACACCCACATCGAACTGATGCCAGTGACGGAATATCCCTTTGACGGCTCCTGGGGCTACCAGGTGACCGGATACTTTGCGCCCACCTCCCGCTTTGGCACACCCAAGGACTTTATGGCCTTTGTGGACGCCTGCCACAAGGAGGGTATCGGCGTCATCATGGACTGGGTGCCCGCCCACTTCCCCAAGGATGAGAACGGCCTGAGCCGGTTTGACGGAGACTGGTGCTACGAATATCAGGACGCCCGGAAGCGGGAGCACTACGAATGGGGGACCTGCGCCTTTGACTACGGCCGGTGCGAGGTCCAAAGCTTCCTGATCTCCAGCGCCATGTTTTGGGTGGACAAATACCATATCGACGGCATCCGGGTGGATGCGGTGGCCTCCATGCTCTACCTGGACTATGGGCGTCAGGACGGCCAGTGGGCCCCCAACGAAAGCGGCGGAAAGGAGAACCTGGAGGCGGTGTCCCTGCTGCGCAAGCTTAACTCCGCGGTGCTCACGCAGTTCCCCCAGACGGCCATGATCGCGGAGGAGTCCACGGCCTGGCCGCTGGTGACGCGCCCCGACTATGTGGGCGGCCTCGGGTTCAACTTCAAATGGAATATGGGTTGGATGAACGACGTCCTCAGCTATATGTCCATGGATCCCTATTTCCGCAGCTATAACCATGACAAGCTGACCTTCAGCATGTTCTACGCCTTCAGCGAGAACTTTGTCATCCCCATCTCCCACGACGAGGTGGTTCACGGCAAGTGCTCCCTCATCAGCAAGATGCCGGGGGATTACCAGCAGAAGTTTGCCGGGGTCCGGGCCTTTCTGGGATATATGATGAGCTATCCGGGCAAGAAGCTGATCTTTATGGGGAGCGAATTTGGCCAGTTCATCGAATGGGACTTCCAGAAGCAGCTTGACTGGATGCTTCTGGACTACGAAAGCCACCGGCAGCTTCAGGCCTATGTCCGGGACCTGAACCGCTTCTATCAGAAAAACACCCCGTTGTGGCAGGTGGAGGACAGCTGGGATGGATACCAGTGGCTCAATGCCGACGACAACACCCATAATCTTATCTCCTACCGCCGCATCGACGAGGCGGGCAACCAGGTGGTGGTGCTGTGCAACTTCGCCCCGGTGGAGTGGCCGGCCTACCAGGTGGGAGTCCCCGCCGCCGACGGCTACAATGTGGTGTTCACCTCCGACAGCCTCAAGTATGGCGGTACGGGCACCCTCAACGGCAGGCTGATCCCCTGCCGCAAAAAAGAATGCAATGGGTACCAGCAGTCCATCACCCTCACAATCCCCCCTCTCTGCGCGGTGTACCTGAAGCCAAAATTTAAAGAAAAAAACGCCGGCGGGGCACAGGCAAAAGCCCAGGCCAGGCCGGAATCTCCCCGAGCAAAAAAATCTCCAAAGCCCAAAGCGCCGGGAGCGTAACAAAAGGAGGGTAAGCACATGTCGATGAAAAAAGAATGGGTGGCCATGCTGCTGGCCGGGGGCCAGGGAAGCCGTCTCTATGCCCTGACCCAAAAGCTGGCCAAGCCCGCTGTCCCTTTTGGCGGCAAATACCGGATCATTGATTTTCCCCTGTCCAACTGCGTCAACTCAGGCATTGATACCGTGGGCGTACTGACCCAGTACCAGCCTCTGGTCCTCAACGAGTACCTGGGCAACGGCCAGCCCTGGGACCTGGACCGCCTGAACGGCGGCGTCTTTACGCTGCCGCCCTACCAGAAGAGCTCCGGCTCCGACTGGTACACCGGCACCGCCAACGCCATCTATCAGAATATCCCCTTCATCGAGCGGTATGACCCGGAGTATGTGGTCATCCTCTCCGGCGACCATATCTATAAGATGGATTACCGCAAGATGCTCCAGCACCACAAGGATATGAATGCCGACTGCACCATCGCCGTCATTGAAGTGCCCATGGAGGAAGCGTCCCGCTTCGGCATCATGAACACCAATCCTGATACCAGCGTCTATGAGTTTGAGGAGAAGCCAAAGGAGCCCAAGAGCAATTTGGCATCCATGGGTATCTACATTTTTGGCTGGAACAAGCTGCGCAAGTACCTTATCGAGGACGAGGCCACCCCCGGTTCCAGCAACGATTTTGGCAAAAACATCATCCCCAACATGCTGGCGGCGGGGGAGAGGATGTTTACCTACGCCTTCGACGGCTACTGGAAGGACGTGGGCACCATTGACAGCCTGTGGGAGGCCAACATGGATTTGCTGGACCCCAACGTCCCGCTGGAGCTTTATGACCCCAACTGGAAAATCTATTCCCGCAACCCTGTCAAACCGCCGCACTACATCGCCCCTTGCGGTAAAGTGGAGAATTCCATGATCACCGAAGGCTGCGAGATCGCCGGAGAGATCGACTTTTCCGTCCTCTTTTCCGGCGTGACGGTGGAGCAGGGGGCCGTGGTACGGGATTCCATCGTCATGCCGGGGACTGTGATCAAGTCCGGCGCCCTGGTGCAGTACGCGATCCTGGCGGAGAACGTGGTGGTGGAGGAGAACGCCAAGATCGGCGAACGCCCCGAATGCGTCGAGGACAAGGACGGCTGGGGTGTGGCCGTGGTGGGCGCGGATATCACCGTGGGCCGTGGAGCCGTAGTGCCCCCAAAGGGGATGGTGGAAGCGGACATTCCCGCGGCAGAGACCAGAGAGGAGGAGAAGGACAATGGCTGACAAGATGCTGGGCATTGTATTTTCCAACATGCACGACACTTCTCTGGGGGATCTGACCCTCCACCGCACCATGGGAAGCGTCCCTGTGGGCGGACGGTACCGCCTGGTAGATTTTCCCCTGTCCAATATGGTCAACTCCGGCGTACATGACGTGGGCATCATAACCAAGAGCAATTATCATTCCCTCATGGACCATGTGGGCTCCGGCAGGGAGTGGGATTTGGCCAGGAAGATCGGGGGGCTGACCATCCTGCCGCCCTTTTCCCGCACCGGCTCCGGCATGTATAAGGGCAGCCTGGAGGCCCTGTGGGGCGTGATGGGCTACATACGCTCCTCCACTGCCAAGTATGCGATCCTCAGCGACTGCGACATTATGGCCAATGTGGATTACCGCGATGTGCTTCGGAGCCATAAGGAGGCCGGGGTGGGCATCACGGTGATTTATACCCGGCGGGAGATCGAAGAAAGCGATACGGACAATGTGGTCCTGAATATTGGCAAGGACGGCCTGCTGGGCGATCTGATGATCAATCCGGACCTCCAGGGGGATCAGAACCTTTACCTGAACATGGCCATCATAGACCGGGACCTGCTGGTCCGGCTGGTGACAGACGCCGTTTCCCGCGGTCGCTATTCCTTCTACCAGGATATCCTGCAGACCCAGGCCCAGGCGGATCAGGTCAACTGCTACCGCTTTGAGGGGACCTGCTGCCGCATCCACTGCATGGAGAGTTACTTCCGTGCCAATATGATGCTCCTGGACCGGGAGGCCCGGGCG
>JAEXZK010000236.1 GCA_023451415.1 Bacillota bacterium
CGGAAGAGGCAGATGAAGTTGATGGGAATCCAGCTCATAATAAAGACCCAGTAGAAAGCCATAGCGCCCAGCATGGGGAGAACAGGCTTCCTGGCTGCGGCCACCGAGGCGAAGGCTGTGGCAAAGGTGCAGAGGAAGGAACAGGAAAGGGAGAGAAAGAACTGATAGTAAAGCTGGGGCTGGGGGAAGAGGCCGTAGGGGATATCCAACAGGTGAAACAGTGCCCCCAGGGCCATGGGCAGCAGGCAGAGAAGCTGCATCAGGGGGCAGAGGTAGAGCAGCAGGATATCCAGGCTGAGGAAGCTGCCGTCAAAGGCGGAGAAGGTGAGGGGA
Organism: Bacillota bacterium; assembly: GCA_023451415.1. Lineage (GTDB taxonomy): Bacteria > Bacillota > Clostridia > Oscillospirales > Ruminococcaceae > Angelakisella. The sequence goes on from JAEXZK010000236.1 coordinate 334, forward strand.
GCAGCATACCGCTCAAGACACTGGAACATCCCGGTGGACCAGCGCTTGCGCTGTTTCCAGGACTGTGAGAATTCCAGCGGCTGCTCGTCATAGGTAATGGCGGCGGGCACCCAGCCCACCTGGACGCCCCGCAGGGCACACTGGCCGGTGAACTCCACATCCTCTGTCATGGTCCATGTATTCCAGCCGCCCCACTGGCGCAGAAGCTCCAGGTCCACCATGAAGCCGCTGCCGTTGACCACCGCGGACAATCCCATATTCCGGCGGGAGGTGTTGTAGAACTTGTTGAGCATCCAGTAATAGATGGAGCCACAGCCGGAAATGAGCGAGTCGTGAGGATTTTTGCTGTCCCGGTAGGCCTGTGCCACCTGGACGCCTGTGCACCGGGCGTTGTTCATCTCCCGGAGGAAGCCGGGATCCACCAGGTTGTCGGCGTCAAAGATGCAGATGGCGTCGTAGTGCTTGTCCCCTGCGAGAAGCCTCTCCACGGCAAAAGAGAGGACCTGGCCCTTGGAGCGGACGGGGACTGTGCAGTCCCAGACCACTGCGCCGGCGCGGCGGGCGGCTCCGGCAGTGTCGTCGGTGCAGTTGTTGGGGATGACGATGATGTCATACAGCTCTTTGGGGTAGTCCTGCGCGGCAAGGCTTTCCACCAGGCCGCCGATGACGGCCTCTTCATTGCGGGCGGCGATGAGGATGGCAAAGCGGTTCTGGGGGGCGCGCTGCGGATACACGGGGTTCTTCTTAAAGCTAAAGAGGGCTACCATCAGAAAATAAGCGGCATATAAAGCGGAAAAAAAGCTGCAAAACCAGGCGAGTGTGGTAAAAAATGAAGTCATGTGATTTCCTCCTATCTACTGATGATACGAGTCAAATGTACGTTTTCTTACAAATAAATGTAAAGATTTTATTAAGGCAAGTAAAAAACAGCCGCTGTGCAGCTGCTTTTTACGCATCCACTCATAAAGCCGGGGCGCGCCGAGACTCAAGATGATGGGGGACGGCAGCTTTGCCCGGCAGCTGCTTTTGACGCATCTGCCCGCCGTGCAAATAGATATATTCGGAGCGTCGGATCAAGGCGGCACGGAACCGTGGAAAGCCTATATATCCGATTCTTATGTATTTTTTCCTGTCCCGCCGGGGCGATGGAGATGCCCTGAAGCCGGAGGAGCCCTGCACTTGGCAGCGATAAAAAGCCGCAAAAAAACAGCCCCCTAGGGGGCTGTCGTTCTACTTGCCGCTGTCCTCTACATGTTGGACAAAGCGCTTCAGATCATCCATTGTCGCCAGTTTGGCGCCGCTCTGGACGATGGTTTCCTGGAACATGGGGGGAAGGGAATCAAAATATTCCTTCATTTCAGGGGTAAATTTATCGATCATCGTAATTCTCACCTTTCCATCTGGTTTAACCATAGTATGCCCGCACCGGAGCCGGGTCATGCGCATAGAATGGATTATGTTCTTCGGGAGGTGAAGAGGTGGATTTAAGAAACGGAAAGATTACCCTGGGGGAAATCCTACGGAATCCAAAGGCCCGGCAGCTGGTGGAGCGGGAAGCGCCCGGGGTGCTGGGCTCTCCGCTGGTGCGCCGGTTCCAGGGGATGACGCTGGAGCAGGCCATGGGACTGCTGCGGAGGCATATCCCCGCCGCCCGGATGGAGGCCCTCCTCCGTGAGCTGGAAGCCCTGTAAAAAGCACCCTGCGGAATGTTGCCGCAGGGTGCTTTTTTGCGCTGTCAGGAATTGCTCCTGTGGATAGGCATACGGATGAGGAGACGCAGAAGCGCCCGGCCCCGGAAGGGGATGAGAGGATAGAGGTAGTTCCGTCCCGTGACGGTGGGGGTGGATGCCGCCACAAGAATCATCAGCAGGACCCCTGCTCCAAAGCCCCAGACATTGAACAGGGCAGTGAGGACGAGGAGCAGCATCCTGAAAAGCTTAAAGGCATATCCCAGTTCAAAGCTGGGCTGGGTGAAGTTGGCAATGGCCACAAAGGCCATATACAGCACCACCTCGGGGACAAACCACCTGGCCTTGACGGCAAAGTCTCCCAAAATAAGGGCTCCCACCACGCTGAAGGAGTTGCTCAAAGCGCCCGGGGTGTTGAGGGATGCCAGCTTCAGGGCGTCGATGACGAGCTCCACCACCAGCAGCTGGGCGATGATGGGCACGGAATTCTCTTCTGCCACCTGGATGAATTCCAGCCAGGGCGGGATGAAGGTGGGGTTGCGGATGAGGAGATACCACACCGGGGTCAGCAGCAGAGTGACCAGAAATACCCCCATCCGCACAAAGCGCAGGTAGCTGCCCACCAGAGGCGGAAAGTAAAAATCATTGGCGTCCTGGACAAAATCCCACAGGGAGGTGGGAAAAATCATCACAGAGGGGGAGTTGTCCACAAGGAGAAGGATGCTCCCCTCGGCCACACTGGCCGAAGCCGCGTCGGGCCGTTCGGTGTAGCGGATCTTGGGAAAGGGGTTCCACCACCGGGGCTTGAGCAGGCATTCGGCCAGACTCTCCTGGCTCATGGTGAGGGTGCCCACCCGGATGGCGGACAAGCGCTCCTTCAGCCGGGCCACGGTGCCCGGGTCGGCGGCGTCCTCCATATAGCAGAGGACCACATCGGTTTTGGACTTGCTCCCCACCTGGAGGATATCCATGGTCAGGGAGGGGTCCCGGATGCGGCGGCGGATGAGAGCGGTGTTGTGGACCAGGGTCTCCACAAACCCCTCGTGGGAACCGCGGAGCACCCGGTCGTCATCCGGTTCCTCCACCCCACGGGCGGGATAGGTGCGGGCGTCTATGAGGATGACCTGGGAATAATGCCCCACCAACAGCGCCAGGGTGCCGGAGAGGACCGCAGTGACGGCTTTGTCCACCTGAGGCTCCTGGGCGGCCTCCACATAGGAGATATACCGCCGGGAGAACTCGGCGGCGTCGGGGGCGTCGGCCAGCTGCTCTGGGGTCAGCTTCAGCAGGAACTCCATGATTTTTTCCATCACTTCGTCCTTGGCAAATCCGTCAATAAAATAGAGCCGGGCCGGCAGCCCGCCGATGAACATGTCCTTGCCAACGATGTCAAAGCTCCTGTCGATGCGCAGGGCGTCATCCAGGAGCCTTTGGTTCTTTTGATAGTCTTTGGTAAAAGCAATGCGGTCCATGGGCGCTTCCCCTTTATAAAAAGATGGATTCGCCCTCTAGTATCCCCCGGCCGGTCCGGGATTATCCCAGTAGGTCGGTGACGATGTCGGCAATATGTACGGGCAGAGCCTGGCCGCGGGCCAGCTCCCAGACCATCTCCTCAACCAGGTCTTCATGGGGGGAAATGTCCCGGATCACCGCGTGATTCAGGGGGAGCTCCGGCTCCCGCATGCCCTCCAGGGAACACTCGATGCCATAGGCGGGCAGGCCGTTTTCGGGGTCTGTATCGCAGAGAAGACGGTAGGAACACCAGAGGCTGCCGCCCTCCTCTGTTTGGATTTCGGAGTGCAGAGATAGCTTTTCCATGATATGATCGCCAACCTTTACTGTTGTTTATTGGGGGATGCATTTAGCCAAGCCTGTCATGGGGAAGGGGGCTTGGGTTTATGAATAAATTATAAAGAATTGGCGGCTGTTTTGCCATAGTAATGTGTTGTCACTTTCTTTGACAGGAAATGGCTGCGGCAAGGAAACAGCGGGCCCGGCGGCCCGCTGTAAGGACGCATTCTGCCCGGGTTCAGCGCCAGCGGCGGCTCCGCCTGAGACCCAGCAGGCTGAAAACGAGACCCAGCACGCCGCAGACCGCACCCACGGCGCCCAGCGCCAGTCCTGCAATGGAAAACCCCTTCATGGCCCTTCCTCCTTTCCCGGCAGTTTTGTCCACAGTATACCCCGCCCGGCGGAAAAAAACAAGAAGCACATCTTCTGACTATTGACTTTGGATACTAGATATAGTATGATAACACCAGCAAGAAAGAGAAACATCATCTATATCTTGTGATGGCTTGGGTGCCCCTCAGCTGGGGCGCAATAGGGAAGACGGGTGAAAATCCCGCGCGGTCCCGCCGCCGTAAGGAGGAGCGCACCGCACATGAGCCACTGTGGGGACACCCCATGGGAAGGCGCGGTGCGCGTGGAATCCGAGCCGGAATACCTGCCCAGGTCTGCGCGCTGCCACGGAGTATGGCGGAAAGCGGGCTTGCCCCAGGCATTCCTGCGTAAGGAATGCCTTTTTTGGTGGCCCAGCACAAAAATGGAGGAATCGCAGATGGACAAACTGAGGAAACGCAACGGAGACATTGTGGACTTTCACCCGGAAAAAATCACCTGGGCCATTTTTAAGGCTGCCAACGCCGTGGGCGGCGATGACTGGGAAAAAGCCGAATCCCTGAGTCGTCAGGTGGCCGCCCTGGCTCAGGAAAAGTATGGCGGCAGCGTCGTGGACGTGGAGGATATCCAGGACCTGGTGGAAAAGGTCCTCATCGAAAACGGCCATGCCCGGACCGCTAAGGCCTATATCCTCTACCGGGAGAAGCGCCGCGGCGCCCGGGAGGCCAACGCCCTCATCGGCGCCACCATTGATATGTTCTCCCGCTACCTGGAGGACGAGGACTGGAAGATCAAGGAAAACGCCAATACCCAAAAGTCCATCAACGGCATGAACAACTACATCCGGGAAACCTTTACCAAGCAGTACTGGCTCCATGAGGTCTATCCCGAGGAGGTCCGCCAGGCCCACACCTCCGGGGACCTCCACCTCCATGACCTGGGCTTCTTCGGCCCCTACTGCGCCGGCTGGGACCTGCGGATGCTCCTCACCGACGGCTTCGGCGGCGTGCCGGGCAAGGTGGAATCCAAGCCGCCCAAGCACCTGCGCACCTTCCTGGGCCAGATCGTCAATTCCACCTTCACCACCCAGGGAGAATCCGCCGGGGCCCAGGCCTGGTCCTCCTTTGACACCTACTGCGCCCCCTTTATTCGTTACGACAACATGGACTACAAGGCCGTCAAGCAGGCCCTCCAGGAGTTCATCTTCAACCTCAACGTCCCCACCCGGGTGGGCTTCCAGTGCCCCTTCTCCAACCTCACCTTTGACATCGTGCCCCCCCGTACCCTCCGGGACCAGCACGTCATCGTGGGCGGCGAGCCCCGGACCGAGACCTACGGCCAGTTCCAGGCCGAGATGGACCTGTTCAATACCGCCTTCTGCGATGTGATGATGGAAGGGGACAAAAAGGGGCGGGTCTTTACCTTCCCCATCCCCACCATCAACGTCACCAAGGAGTTTGCCTGGGACAGCCCGGTGGTGGGCAAGTTTATGGAGATCACCTGCAAGTACGGCATCCCCTATTTCTCCAACTATGTCTCCTCCGACCTTTCTCCCGAGGACGCCCTTTCCATGTGCTGCCGGCTGCGGCTGGACACCTCCGAGCTGCGCAAGCGGGGCGGCGGGCTCTTTGGGTCCAACCCCCTCACGGGCTCCATCGGCGTCGTCACCCTCAATCTCCCCCGCCTTGCTTATCTCTCCAAGAGCGAGGGCGAATACCGCAGCCGCCTGTGGCGGATGATGCAGATCGCCAAAAACTCCCTGGAGATCAAGCGCAAAACCATCGAGCAGCAGACCGAAAATGGCATGTACCCCTATTCCGCCAACTTCCTCCAGGGCGTCAAGGACCGCACCGGGGCCTACTGGACCAACCACTTCAACACCATCGGCCTGGTGGGGATGAACGAGGCCTGCCTCAACTTCCTGGGAGAGGGCCGCGACCTGACCACTCCCGAGGGACAGGCGTTTGCCAAGATGACCCTGGAGTATATGCGGGAGCAGATCACCGCCATCCAGGAGGAGACCGGCCACTTCTACAACCTGGAGGCCACCCCCGCCGAGGGCACCAGCTACCGCCTGGCCAACCTGGACAGGGAGCGGTACCCCGACATCATCACTGCCGGCGAGA
>JAEXZK010000251.1 GCA_023451415.1 Bacillota bacterium
GAGCTGGACCGGGTGGACAGCGGGCTGCTGGACCAGTATTACAACCCGGAAAACGCAAAAATGTTCCGGGGCAAGTAAGCCGCCGAAGGGAGCGAGAGTATGCGCACCGACAACATCTTCCCCACCAAGGGCAACCTGATGAACGTAAAAAAATCCCTTCAGCTTGCCCGCATGGGCTTTGATCTGCTGGACCGCAAGCGCAACATCCTTATCCGGGAGCTGATGACCATGGTGGATTCCGCCAAGGCCCTGCGCAGCCAGATCAGCTCCACCTATAACCGGGCCTACTTTGCCCTCCAGCGGGCCAACATTACCCTGGGTCTCATCGAGGATGTGGAAAAGAGCATTCCCATCGAGGATGGACTGGAGATCCGGTACCGCAGCGTCATGGGGGTGGAGCTGCCCACCGTCATCCTGGACGCCCGCCCCGAGCCAGACTTCTGCTATGGCTTTGCGGGCACCAATTCCCAGCTGGACAGCGCCTATCTCTGCTTCCACAAGGTCAAGCTGCTGACCGCCCAGCTGGCGGAGATGGAAAACAGCATTTACCGGCTGGCAAACGCTATCAAAAAGACCCAGAGCCGGGCCAACGCCCTAAAGAACATCATCATTCCGGGCTTTGAGTTCTCCTCCAAGTTCATCACTGACGCCCTGGAAGAAAAGGAGCGGGAGGAATTTTCCCGTCTCAAGGTCATCAAGGCGCAAAAGCTCCGCCGGGAGGCCGAGGCCCAAGCGGCAGAAACCGGGGAGCGGCGGGAGCCGGACGCACCCGAAAAGTAAATTCTGCAAAAAATAGCGTTTTACGCTATTTTTTATGCGCACACGCCGTCTCTGACGGTATGCGCTGAGATCAAAGGCCGCGGCGGACAAAGCCGCCGCATGGCCGTTTTTATAGCTTGCCGCAGGCAAGCTATAAAAAAATAGCAGCATAGCTGCTATTTTTTTTGCGCAGGCTCCCGAGACTCCAGGCCGTGGGCCGGGAAGGCTTCGGGAGCCATTTTTACATGTATGAGCCCCGCTGACGGCGGCATTTTGATTTTTCCAACAGCACCTGAATGTTGTCATTTGCAGACACAGCATGTCCCACCCGGCATATGCAAAGGCCGTCTGAAGAGCTATTTTCCCATGCAGACGCACAGCAAAATCGTAATGCGTCATTTTTGCCCCTGCGGGGCAGCCGGAAGTGATGCCAAAACTTCATGATGTGCGTCTTGCGGTCATCATGATGCATGGAAATACATATGAAGTTTTTATGTCAGGACTTCCCAGTGCGGCAATGCATACCTTGGCACAGGCGGTAAATACTAAAGGCAAAACCAAACACAAGGCAGGTGTAAAAATTATGTTGGATAAAATTTCTTTGGTTCTTGTTATTATCGGCGCTCTCAACTGGGGCAGTATCGGACTTTTTCAGTTTGATCTGGTGGCATACCTTTTCGGCGGCCAGGGAGCCATGCTCAGCCGTATCGTCTACACCCTGGTGGCCCTGGCGGGAATTTGGGCTATCACTCTCCTGTTCCGCGACGACAGCGCGGCCCGCTAGACTATACCACATCCTCTTATTTCGCCTCTATAACGGCATTGCACATGTATTAGCAAAACTAATATATGTGCAATGCCGTTATCTTTTAGCTAACTTTTAATGTGTATATTGTACATTTTAAAGTGCTTATTTTTAAATTAGCTTACAATTTTTTTAAAATACTCTTGCTTTTTGCTTTGTAACGGCTATACTGGTATACAATAGTAAGCCAGTAGGACACCTCTGATGATTTGGTTCCAATCGCACGATGGGCCGTAACCCGTCCTGCGGAAAAATAGTTCAGGAGGAAAAAAAGATGAAAAGGTCCACAGTCCGTATTTTATCCCTGGTTCTATGCCTCGTCCTGGCCTTTGCCATGACAGCCTGCAACTCCGCCCCCGCTTCTTCCGCTCCGGCGTCCTCTGACCCGGCTCCCGCCTCTTCCGACACTCCTGCAAGCGAGCCCGCCAGCAGTGAAGCGCCCAAGGTGGACTACCCCACCAAACCCATCCAGATCTTCAACTCCTCATCCGCCGGTTCCCCCGCCGACGTCATGTCCCGGGAGCTGGCCATGGCCCTGGAGGAGATCACCGGCCAGACCGTCACCGTAGTCAATAAGACTGGCGGCAGCGGCGGCGTCATGTTTGCGGCTGTCACCGCTGAAAAGAATGACGGCTACACCATCGGCACCATCACCGCTTCTCAGATTGCTGCTCTTCAGGCCGGCCTCAACAAGGAGTTCCCCATTGAAAGCTTCGAGTTTGTAGGCAACACCCAGATCGACCCCTACTGCATTTTTGTTAAAGCCGACTCCCAGTTCCAGACCCTGGAGGACCTTGTGAAATGGTCCGCCGAAAACCCCGGCAAGCTGCAGCTTGGCGGCCAGGGCACCGGTTCCGCCCTGCATCTTACCGCGCTTCAGCTGGGCCGCGACGCTGGCTTCACCTTCACCTGGCTGCCCTCCGAGGGCGGCGCCGACACCGTCAAGAACGTCCTTGGCGACCACTTCCAGGCCGGCATGGCCGCTCCCACTACCGTTAAGCAGTACGTCGAGGCCGGACAGCTCAAAGTTCTTGCCATCACCGGCGACAAGCCCGTGGACAGCATGCCTGAGGTCCCCACCTTCCAATCCCTGGGCTACGAGCTGATGCTCACCCAGTACCGCGGCTTCTTTGTCAAAGCCGGCATCGATCCCGCTATCAAGCAGGCTATCTCCGACCTCATCGACCAGGCCGCCCACAGCGACAGCTTCAAGGAATACATGGCTGAAAACGACCTGCCCGACGGCTACATGAACTGGGAGGATTTCCAGGCCTACGCCATGGCCGACTATGAGAATGTCGGCAAGCTCACTGCCGAACTCATCGGTTGATATCCCATAGACAGATCACCGCACTAAACACAGGAGGAGACACCATGGCATATAAAGTTTCAGTTATCAACGGCGACGGTATCGGCAGGGAGATCGTCCCCGAAGCCCTAAGGGTTCTGGAGGCCACCGGCGTGCCCTTTGAATGGGAGCATGTCCTGGCCGGCGAGCTGGCGGTGGAGCAGTTCTCCGACCCCGTCCCCGACAGCACCGCCCAATCCATCCTGCGCAACAAGATCGCCATCAAGGGCCCCCTGACCAACTTGGTGGGCCGCGGCTGGCCCAGCCCCAATGTTCTGCTTCGCAAGAAGCTGGGTTTCTTTGCCGCTGTTAAGCGTGCAAGATATTTTGAAGGTGTCCCCTCTCCTTTCAAAGGCGCCGATTTCATTGTGGTGAGAGAAGCCCGAGAGGATACATATGCCGGCGCGGAACAGCAGGTTGGCCCCGACGCCGCCGTAGCCATCAAGTATATCACCCGTCAGAATTCCCAGGATGTTGCCCGTTTCACCTTTGATCTGGCCCGGCGCATGGGCCGCAAAAAGGTCATGGTCACCCATAAAGCCAACGTCCTCAAGCTCACCGACGGCCTCTTCCTGAAGGCCGCCCAGGAGGTGGCTCCCGAGTTCCCCGACATCCCTCTGGAAAGCCTGATGATCGACCACATGGCTTTCAAGCTGGTCAAAGAGCCCCTGGACTGCGACGTCATCCTGGCCCCCAATGTCTACGGCGACATTCTGGCCGACCTCATCGCCGGCATCTGCGGCAGCCTGGGGCTGGGCTTCGGCGGCAACTTTGGTCCCAATGCGGCTCTCTTTGAGCCTGTCCACGGCACCGCTCCCACCATTGCGGGGATGGGGATCGCCAACCCCATTGGCGAGATCCTGTCCGGCGCCATGCTGCTGGAGTACATCGGCGAGCGCAAAGCCGCCAAGGCCGTGGAGGACGCCGTGGCCGAAGTGCTGCGCAAGGGCGAGCATCTCACCGGCGATCTGGGCGGCAAAGCCGGCACCCGGGAACTGACCGACGCCATCATCGCGGAGCTCACACGGTAATCGTCAATAACCCATCATACATACTGGAGGAATCACCCATGAGATTGGCAATGTACAAATTCGGCGAAAGAGACTACCGTCTGGGGCTTTTCCGCCCCGACGAAACCATCGTCGACCTGAACTACGGCTATGAGAAGCTCCTGGCCGCCAAGAACACCCCCGACTCTGTCCGTCTGGCCGGCGCCCTGGCCCCCAGCGACAGCCTTACCTTCCTGGATGGGGGCGACCGCTGCTGGGAAGCCGCCAAGGAGGTTGACGCCGCCGGCTATGCCCTGGACGCCGTCAGCTCCTGCGGCAAGCGGATGGTCTTTAAGCGGGATGAGGTCAAGCTGGGCTCCCCTGTGATGAACCCCCGCCGGATCATCTGCCTGAGCCACAACTACTATGACTTCTGCGAGGAGACCGGCAACCCCATCCCTCCCGAGCCCCGCATCTTCTCCAAATTCTTCAATTACATCTGCGGCCCTGATGACCCCATCCTTTACCCCAAGATGACCAAGTGCCTGGGCTACGAGGTGGAGCTTGCCATCGTCATCGGCAAAAAAGGACGCTATGTCCCCCTGGAGAAGGCCTACGACTACGTCGCCGGATACACCATGCTCAACGACGTCTCCGCCAGCGACCTGACCGGTATGGATAAGCAGGTCACCCGGGGCAAGACCTTTGACAACTTTGCCCCCTGCGGCCCCACCCTGGTCACCAAGGACGAGGTCCCCGATCCTCATTCCCTGGATGTCAAGCTGTACGTCAACGGCAAGGAGCTCCAGAGCTCCAACACCAGCAAGCTGATCTACGGCGTCCCTAAGCTGGTTTCCTTCCTGTCCGAGGTGTTCACCCTGATGCCCGGCGATATCATCGCCACCGGCACCCCCGGCGGCCTTGCCAAAGACCGCCGTCCCACCACCTTTATGAACGTGGGAGACGTCTGCACCCTGAAGGTGGACATTCTGGGCGAACTGACCAACGTAATCGCCGCCGAAAGCGACGCTTCGTTCTGAGGCAGCACCGGATAGATCCCAATGCGCGCATGGCGGACGGATTTGCCGGTCCCCGGGCAAAACGCACGGCAGCAATGAGCTGCTGCCGGCACTTGAGCATGAGCGGGCGGAAATTCCGCCGCCAAGCTGCGCGTGATGGATTTGCCCGCGCTTTCCCTACAATCAAACCAATTTTGGGAGGAAACATATCATGGCACGTTATGTGAGATTCAAAAGCAAGGACGGCGTCTTCTACGGACGCCTGGAGGGCGAGGTTATCCATGCCCTGGAGGGCTGCCTCTTTGGGGAGCACAAGGACAGCGGCAAGACCTACGCCATGAGCGACGTCAAGCTCCTGACCCCCACCGAGCCCAGCAAGATGATGGCTGTGGGCTTTAACTACCGGGACCACGCCATTGAGTTCCACAAGCCCATCCCCACTGAGCCCAATATTTTTATCAAGCCCAACAGCTGCATGGCGGCCGACGGGGATGACGTCCTCTACCCCAAGGAGCTGACCACCCAGGTAGAGTATGAGTCGGAACTGGTCATCGTTATCGGCAAGACCGCCCGCTATGTCTCTGAAGCCGAGGCTATGGATTATGTCTTTGGCTTTACCATCGGCAACGACGTCACCGCCCGCGACCTCCAGCACCCCGACAACCAGTGGGGCGTCTGCAAAGGCTTCGACACCTTCGGCCCCTTCGGCCCCTGGATCGAGACCGGCATTGACGGCAGCTGCCAGGACATTTGCAGCCTGGTCAACGGTGAAATCAAGCAGCACTCCAACACAAAGAATCTGATTTTTACCGTGCCCTATCTGGTGAGCTATCTGTCCAAGGCCATGACCCTCAACCCCGGCGACATCATCTTTACCGGCACCCCTGCTGGTGTCGGCCCTGTCAAGCCCGGCGATGTGATGGAAATGCGCATCGAGGGCATCGGAACCCTGACCAATAAGGTGGCGGAGTAATCCTCCACCCGGCCGTGTACCCGACCGCCGGGAGAGCTCTTTTCCGCTTCTCCCGGCGGCTTTATCAAAGAAAGGGGTATTTCTATGTTCGTATGGACCGGCGAGGTCGTCATCTCCGTTATCCTGGCTATTGTCGCCGCTATCTTTTATGTCCTCAGCGGCAGCTTCACCGCACCTGTCAACCCTGTTGACATCGGCCCCGCGGCCTTTCCCCGGCTCATGGCCATCATCATCCTTCTCCTTGCCGCCGCCCAAATCTTTCTTTCTATCAAAAAGAACAAGGCCCCAGGCTCCGAGAAGGTCACCTTTGGCTATTGGCAGGGCTGCCTGGCTGGCCTCGCCCTGATGTGCGCTTATGCCTTCCTGATGCCCCGGCTTGGTTATTATGTTGTGACCCCCTTCTTCATCTTTGCCATTATGGTGCTCATGGGCAACCGCAAGTGGGTGCAGATGGTCCTGGTGACACTGGGGTTCACCCTTTTTGCCTTCCTGATCTTTACCAAGCTTTTGGGCGTTATGCTGCCATAGAAAGGAGAATCTATCCATGCTAACCGATCTGCTAATGGGCTTCCAGCAGGTGCTGCATCCGGGGACCCTTCTTGCCCTTTTGGCGGGCGCGGTCTCGGGCTACTTCATCGGCGCCATGCCCGGCCTCACCCCCACCATCGGCATTGCCCTGCTTATCCCTTTCACCTATGGCATGGCCCCCGTACCCAGCATCGTCATGCTGGTAAGCCTCTATATGGCGGCTGAATACGGCGGAGGCATCACCGCCATCCTGGTAAACACGCCCGGCACCCCCGCCGCGGCCGCCACCGCCCTGGACGGCTATCCCCTGGCCAAGCAGGGCAAGGCTGCCAAGGCCTTGGGCATGTCCATCATCGCCTCCGGCATCGGCGCCTTCATCAGCACCATCTTGATGGTCCTTTTTGCTATCCCCCTGGCCACCGTGGCTCTGAAGTTCGGCGCCCCCGAATACTTTGCCCTGGCTATCTT
>JAEXZK010000291.1 GCA_023451415.1 Bacillota bacterium
CCATGGCCTCCGCCAGAGGCAGCGTCTCCAGAGACGGCAGCTCCAGGGCGCCGGAGGCCACCCGCCGGGCACAGTCCAGAAGATATTCCCCCCGGTAGCCGCTGCGCAGGGGGGCCAGGTCCTCCAAAGAAAGACCTGCCAGCCGCTCCGGCCCGGGGAAGGAATAGAGCCCCCCGCCCAGGGGATCGCCGAAGCAGGCGCAGAGCCGCTCAACAATGGCGGCAATCCGGGGGATGCGGTTGTTCTGGCTGATGATGAAGGTGCACAGGGCCTCCCAGCCGTCCTGGTGGAGCAGCCGGAGGCCGGGGGCGTAGTCCACCGCCTGACGGAGCACCGGGTCCCGGCGGTACCGGGCCTTGAGGGCGCCGTAATCCCGGTCCAGGTCGAAATAGGTCCGGCCCCAGGCGTCAAATTCCCGGGGGGAGAGCCCGGTGAGCAGCAGCTCACCGGAGCGCCCCTCCAGGGTGAGGACCTTTCCCCGGGCCACCCCCTGCCAGCGCCTGGGGAAGATCTCCCGCCAGCGGAAGCACTGCCCGCAGCCAAAAGTGACAGCGGGGTCCAGGTCCTCCGGGGGGCAGGACAATAAGATTTCATTTTTATTCAACAGGGTCTCCATCCGCCGGGTTCCTCCTCCATGGCTCAAGTCTTCCCAATTTTAGCACAAAAGCCTCTCGGGCAACAGCCCCCAAAATTTCCATGACGGAGATCCTGCAAAAATAGGCTGTATACAAAAACAGTCCGTTGACAAGGGCTTTAAACTATTTGTAGCAAAATGAGAAAAGGAGAACTTTGGCGGGCAAAAGGTATCAACAACAGACTGCGTTGTAAAAAAGCTGTAAAATAAGCCGGGTTATCAACAGTTTCAACTGGGTTTTCAACAAGTCTTGTGGAGAGGGGTGTTGAAAGTGTTGATAACTGCGAACAATGAATATTACGTTTAGTATATTCAAATTTCTCCAATTTCCCCAGCTTTTGGTCCTGCAAAACACCCTGGGCCCCTCGGCCGCCCCCACGTATAAAGGCGGACTCCCGGATAAAACTAACAGAGAAGGGAACGCCAGGACGCTCCCTCTGCCAAACGTACTAAAAAATGGGGGAATATGAGATGCTCAAAGGTGTGAACAAACAGGTGGTGGAAGTGGTGGATATGGAGAACGAATACTTTGAAAAGGCCATCCTGTTTATTAAAGCGGAAAAACAGGAACGGGACGAAAAAACCATCAAGCAGCGGGCGGGAGAATATGTCAAAACCATCCGCTACACCCCGCGCAAGCGGCTCAGCCCGGGGCAGCTGGCCCTGAAGGCGGCCAAGTTTGCATCGGCGGCGGCGGTGGGGGCCGTGGCCGCGGGCCTGTTTATCCGGTAAAGCGGCCAAGGGCAAAACAAGACTTTTATCCGTGGGAAAAATATGCTATACTCACCATGAATAGCTATCGGCTGCCGGGCACGCGCCCCGCCGCCGTCTTAAGGATCAAGAGAAAGGGCCGCCCCACCCGGGCGGAACGAGGGACACCATGGAACAGGAACGCGAAAACAAGCAGCAAAACGACGTCATCGCCGGGCGGAACCCGGTATTGGAGGTGCTCCGCTCTGGCAGGGAGATCGAGAGCATCTACATACAAAGCGGCGCACAAAAGGGCCCCCTGGGCAGGATCATCGCCCTGGCCCGGGAGCGGGGCATCCCCGTCAAGGAGGCATCGGCGGAGAAGCTCCTGGCCCTGTCCGGGGTGGAGGTCCATCAGGGGGTGGCCGCTCTGGTGTCCGCCGCCCGTTACGCCACCCTGGAGGAGACTTATGAACGGGCGGGGGAGGAACCCCTTTTTCTGGTGTTCTGCGACGAGATAGAGGACCCGCACAATCTGGGGGCCATCATCCGTACGGCGGAGGCTGCCGGGGCCCATGGGGTGGTTGTCCCCAAGCGCCACAGCGCGGGGCTTACCGCCACGGTGGCCAAATCCGCCGCCGGCGCCGTGGCCCATCTGCCGGTGGTGCGGGTGCCCAACCTGACCGCCGCCATGGAGCAGCTGAAAAAGGATAAGAACATGTGGTTCTACTGTGCCGATATGGACGGGCAGCCCTGGTGCTCCACCGATTACTCCGGGGCGGTGGGGCTGGTGGTGGGCTCCGAGGGCGCCGGCGTCAACCGGCTGGTCAAGGAGAAATGTGACTTCGTGGTCTCGCTGCCCATGCGTGGGCAGGTCAATTCCCTCAACGCCTCAGTGGCGGCCGGGATCGTCCTCTATGAGGTGGCTCGGCAGCGGCTGGGCCTCCGGGCCCGGTAAGTTTCTGGAAAGGAGCTTAAAAAGCGATGGCAGATAAAAATTACAGCGTGGACGATATCCTCAGCGAGCTGAGGGCCAAGCGGCAGCAGCCCGACGGGGCTCCCCCCGCCCCACGTCCCGCTGAGAGGACCTACACCGACGAGGACAGGCGGCTGCTGGAAAAGGCGCTGGAGCACAGCACGCGCAGCCACCTGACCCCGCTCTATGGGGAAGAGGAAGCGCCCCTCCGCCGGAGCGCCCCCGCTTCTTCCCGCGAGAGCCGCGCGGGGGGCGAGGCTCCGGAGGCCCCTTCCCGCTGGCAGCCGGTGGCGGCCCAGACAGTCACACCCGTGCGGGAGGAGAAGCGGGAACGGCCGGAGGCGCCCCTTTTCGATTTTTCGGAGAGCGGGGAGGACCTGGACTGGTCGGGTA
>JAEXZK010000293.1 GCA_023451415.1 Bacillota bacterium
CCCTCGGCCCGGGGTTCGTTCCGGGGCTCGCCCTTGGCGCGGCCATCCCGGAGGACGGTGATATCCTTCTTGTCAAAAACGGCAAAACCCGCGTCAGGATTCTTTTCCAGACGGACCTTAAGCATCCCGGTGAGCAGGCTCACCTCGGTAACAATGCCCCTGCCCTCGGGTGTGTCCACCAGAGCCCCCTGCTTGGGAGTGGTGCGGATCAGGTCCTCGTAGGCCGCCTGCTCATACTTGAGGCAGCACATCAGCCGCCCGCAGGTGCCGGAGATTTTGGTGGGGTTCAGGGAGAGCCCCTGTTCCTTTGCCATCTTGATGGACACCGGCTGGAACTCCCCCAGGAAGGAGGAGCAGCAGAAGGGTTTGCCGCAGCTGCCCAGTCCGCCCAGCATTTTAGCTTCGTCCCGGACGCCGATCTGCCGCAGCTCAATACGGGTGCGGAAGACCGAAGCCAGATCCTTGACCAGCTCCCGGAAGTCCACCCGCCCCTCGGCGGTAAAATAGAAGAGTATCTTGTTGTTGTCAAAGGTGTATTCCACATCCACCAGCTTCATGTCCAGCTTGTTGGCGCTGATCTTTTCCTGGCAGACCTTGAAGGCCTTGCGTTCCTTTTTCCGGTTCTCCTCAATGCGCCTGAGGTCCTCCTCGGTCGCCGCGCGGATGACCTTTTTCAGAGGCTTGACCACCTCGCTGTCCCCCACCTCGCGGTTTGGGATGGCCACCGTGCCGCACTCGATGCCCCGGGCCGTCTCCACAATGACCCGCTGGCCCAGCTGGATTTGAATCTCCAGGGGATCGAAGTAGTAAATCTTCCCCACGTCCTTGAATCTGACTCCGATTACTTCTGCCATGGTTCCTCCAACTATTTGTAGCTCATTTGCTTCTATCGGTTACAGCTTCCTTCCGCTCTCGGCCAGCAGGGCCGAAAGCAGAGGCGGATAGCCGTTGCTCTCACAGTAATCCAGCAGGCGGTTCAGTTCCTCCCGCAGGCGGATGCACCGGGCGGCGCTGAGGGAAAGCTCCTCCCGCAGTTCCCCGGTCATCAGCAGCTTCCCCACCGTCTCCAGCAGGGCGGCGTATTCCTCCCGCTTTTTCTCCCAGGGGGCCAGGACGGACATCACGCCGCAGGCGTCCCGCCTGGCCAGGGCCTCCGCCGCGTTTTGGGCGGCGGCATACCGGTTACCGGCCGAAGGGGCCTGCAAAATCTCCCCGGCCAGCCCGGGAGCCCCGCCGCTGAGGGTCAGTGCCCGGGAAAGCTCCGCTTCCGGCTTGTCCGGCAGGCGCTCCTTCAGCAACCGGAGAGCCTCCTCCCGGGCGGGAGCCCGGGTCCGCACCGTCACCACCCGGGAGAGGATGGTGGGCAGCAGCCGGTAGCGGTTGTCGCAGGTAAAAATAAAAAAGGTGTCGTCGGGAGGCTCCTCGATGACCTTGAGCAGGACGTTCTGGACCTCCTTGTCCAGGTTTTGGGCGTCGGTAAAGATATAAACCTTGGCCCGGCCCTCGCTGGGGCGTTGGTAGGCCTCGGCCCGGAGGGCCCGGACATTCTTCTTCCGGAAGCTCTCCCCGCTGCCGTCCGCCAGGAAAATATCGCTGTGGGCGCCCAGCAGCACCTTTTGGCACTGGACGCATTCCCCGCACATGGGTCCCTGCTGCTTTTCGCAGAGGATGGCGCCCGCAAGAGCGAGGGCGAGGAGAGTCCTGCCGGTTCCCGCCTCGCCCTCGATGTTCAAGCTGTGCACCAGCCTGCCACCCGCCAGCATATCCGCCAGGGCGGGAGGCATCTGGACTTTTAACAGGTCTCCGTCAAACTTTTTCAAACCGCTCCACATCCATGACAAAGATGGTTGCGCCGCCCACGGCCACTTCCACAGGCATACCGGCGTACATGCCGGCGCTGAAGGATGCGGTGGAGGGGACCATCTTGGTCCGCTTGCGGCTGTTCTCCGAAATGATGGCGATGGCGGCATCCACCTTGTCGTCCTCGGTGCCCACCAGCAGGGTGGTGTTGCCGGACATCAGGAAACCGCCGGTGGTGGCCAGACGGGTGACGGAATAGCGCTGCTTGGTCAGGGCGCTGGATACGCCCGCGCTGTCGTCGTTGGACACGATTGCAAGGATCAGTTTCATAGAAGTCAGCCTCCTTCATACGGTTGGTTCCTTCGGAATTTCAGGAACACCGTTGTTCCTTATGGTTATTTTACCACAAAAATATGGTCAATGCTACTGGTTTTTAGCAGCCGGAGGGCCGGTACGGTAATTTCCTCCCCCGGCACCAGCAGCGGCAGGCCCGGTGGGCACCGGCTCACCAGCCGCGCGGCGATCCGCCCGGGGGCGTCCTCCAGAGGGACCAGCCTCCCGGGGCGGCCCATGGCTTCGGAAATGGGGAGAATCTGCCGCGGGAGCGGCAGCGGCTCCGGCGGCTGGTAGGGGATGGCGGAGCGGCCCCGGGGGGCGTGTCCCACCGCCTGCTCCAGGGCCATCAGCTGCTCCTCGGTGTTCCAGGGGGTGAGCATAAAGACACAGACGTTCTCTCCCAGGTACTCGGGCTCGACACCCTGCTCCCGGAGGTAGCGGCCAAAGCTCTGCTGGGTGTACTCGGCGGCGGTAAAGTCCAGCGTCATCCGGACAGGGTCGCAGATCCAGCTCCGGGCCACCCGGAAGCCCCGGGCCTCGGCGGCGGTCTTGAGCTTTTCCAGCCGGTTGCCCAGCTGGATGTAGCTGGGGCTGACGCTCTCCATCTCGGGCAGGGCCATGTCCGCCGACAGCATGATCAGGTAGTTGGGGCTGGTGCTGCCAAAAAGGGACATGGCATACTTGGCGTCCCCGTAAAGGTCGCCGTTGGCCAGGTGGAGGGCCGCCGCGCCGGTGAGGGCGGGCAGTGTCTTGTGGAGGGAGTCGGCACAGAGGTCCGCCCCCAGGGCGATGGGGTGGAGGGCCACCCGAAAACGGTTGAGATGGGCGCCGTGGGCGTTGTCCACCAGGAGCATTTTCCGCCGCCTGTGGCAGAGGAAGCTGATCTCCCCGATGTCCGCCATCTGGCCGAAGTAATCGGGGCTGGTGATGTAGACCGCCACCGCGTCGGGGTGGGCGGCCAGGGCCGCCTCCACATCCTCGGGGCGGGGCGGCAGGGCGATCCCCGGTATCCCGCCGTCCCGGCCGTCAGACACCGGACAGCCCACCCACACCGGTTCCAGGCCCAGCAGCCCCATGGCGGCCACGGCGCTGCGGTGGATGGTGCGGGAGGCGATGATGGTGCGGCCGTACCGGCGGGCCATGTAAAGCATGGTCTGGATGCACAAAGTGCTCCCCCCCGCAGAGAGGAGGCTGTCCCCGGCGCCATAGGCCCCGGCCATCCGCTGCTCCAGAAGGCGCAGGGGCCCGTCGCACTCGTAGAGGGAATCCGCGCCCTGGATCTCGGTGATATCGTAGGGGGCGGCCTCCTCCAGGGGGAAGGGCAGCCGTCCCTTGTGCCCCGGCATGTGGAAGGGGGCCGGGTTTCTCCTCCGGATCTCCCCAAGGGCGTCAAAGAGCGGTGTTCCCGCCATGCCTGTCACCTCGCTTCCGTCACTTCACAGTTTGTTCCCTTGCGGCCGTTCAGGCCAGCTGGGGCGCCCGGCGGGCAAGTTCCTCCAGGAAGCCCTCCCGGTCGGCTGGGGAAAGCTCCAGGCGGTACAGCTTGCCGCCCTGGCGGAAATAGATGTAAAGGGCGTTCTTCTCCAGGGCCATGGGCACATAGCCGTCCGCCGCCTGGGACTTCTCGCTGCTGGCCCATTCCATATCGTCATAGAGGACGTCGATCTTGGAAAGGCCGCTGCGGGCCTCCAGGCCGCCCTCCGTCATGGTGTAGCGGGTGCAGAGAAGCTGGGCCAAAGCCACCAGGAAGGTGCCGCCGCCGGCAAAGAGAAGAAGCGCCCCCAGGATCCAACTCTGCCTGAGCCAGATCCACACGCTCAGCAGGGCCACCAGGCCGCTGGCCGCAGTGGCAATGGGATAAAACTTGCCCCATCGGGCGGGGAATATCCGCTTATCCATGTGATGTCATCCGCCTTTCAGTTTTCGTCGGACCTTCCGGACCAGGCCGTTGAGCTTGATGCCCAGGCCCACCAGCGCCGTGACCGCCGGCTTGTAGTTAAAATCAAATTCTCCGGCAAGCTCGTCCACCCTGCCGCCGAACCCCCGCTTGAAGCGGTAGAGGCCGTACATATGGCCGTTCTCGTTCTCCAGGTCTCCCGAGATGCCCTGGAAGTCATAGACGGTGCAGCCGGTCTGGATGGCCCAGCGGATCATCTCCCACTGCATCAGGTAATTGGGCATGACGTTGCGGTGGGCGTTGTCCGAGGCCCCATAGACATAGCAGGCCTTGCCGGCATAGTTGGTGGTGATGGCGCCGCAGACCGGCTGGCCCTGGTAAAAGCCCATGTACAGCCGGGCGTGGACGCCCAGCGCGTCCAGCATCCGCTCAAAATAGCTTTTGGGCCGGGTGTTAAAGCCGTCCCGCTTCCCGGTGGTCTCATAGATGCGCATAAAATCGTCCAGGTACTCCTTGCCCACGGGGCGGACCTCCACCCCCTTCTTGATGGCCAGGCGGACGTTGTACCGGGTTTTCTGCGTCAGCCCCATAAAGACCTCGTCCTCGGTGCGGCCCGCCAGGGGAAGCCGGTAGTTAAACCGGGCCTGGATGGTCTCAAAGCCGTCGGGGCCGTAAAACCGCTTGAACCCCATGTCCTCCATCACCTTGATAAAAAAGGTGTCGCCGGCAGGGACGTCGGGATCGATTTTAAAGGTGTGGGCATGATAGATCTTGGCCAGGGCGTCCACCCCGGCCTTCAGGTCCCGGAGGACGGCCAGGTCCTTGAGGTCGCAGACAGGGCCCCGGGGGCTGTACAGGAAGCTGGTGCCGAAAAGGGGCATCCTCTGGATGAGGACCCCACAGGCCCCCACGATCTTCCCTTCCCCGTCCCGGGAGACCACAGCCTCAAACTGCCAATTGCTCTTTACCTCCTGCCAATGGACCGATTGGGTAAACTCCCCCCGGGGGTGATGGGAAACAAAGTCTTCATATTCCCGGTACTGTTCCCTGCGCAATATTTCCATAGAATGGGTCTCTCCATTTCTCTTTCTTGTTGGCCGCTCCGGGCGGCCTCACCGTGCCCGGGCAGCAGCGCGGTCCAAAAGCTCCAGGTTCCGTTCCAACACCTGCCGGCCCCGCCATCCATAGCTTTTCCGGGCCAGCAGTCCGTCCAGCTCCTCCGGGACCACCACAGGGGTCAGGTTCTCCCGCAGCCGGACCACGGGGGTCAGGGGCAGGGCCCGGTTCCAGGGGCAGGCGTCGGTGCAGATATCGCACCCCCAGGCCAGCCCTCCGGCGGCCACCTGTTCTTCTTCCCAGGGCTCCAGCTTCCCCTTCTTTTGGGTGATGAAGGAACGGCACCGGCTCCTGTCCAGCCCCTCCGCCGTCAGCGCGCCGGTTGGGCAGGCCTCCAGGCAGCGGCGGCAGCTCCCGCACCCGGGGACATCCGCCGGGCCGGTGGGGGCCAGCTCCAGGTCGGTGACCACCTCGCAGACAAACACCCTGCTGCCCCACACCGGGGCGACCAGCTGCCCATTGCGCCCACGGCGGCCCAGGCCCGCCCGGCAGGCCGCCTCCACCTCGGGGACAGGGGAGCTGTCTGCAAAAGGCAGGAACTGCGCCCCGGGGAACTCCTCCCTCAGCGCGGCGCATACATCCTCCAGTATTTCCCCCGCCACGGTGTGATAATCATCACAGACCGCATATCGGGCCACATTCCGTCCCGGATGCTCCCCCGTGTGGTAGGGCAGGAGCATCACCACCGCCGAGCCCCCTTCCGGGATGCGTCCTAGGGCCCGGCAGGGGATCAGCTTTTCCCTCTCCGGCAGGACGCAGGCCCCCAGGGCCGTCACCCCGTGGGGGGCGGCCGCAGCGGCGGCCCGTTCCAACGCCCGGCGGGTGCGCGCCTCCGGGGCCCCGGCCCGCTCCATCAGGCCTCAAAGAGGGCGGCTATCTTTTGGATATCCACACCGTTGTCCTTGTCATATTTGCCCCGGGAGAGGACCTCCCGCAGCTCCGGGAGGGTGACCACCACGTCCTGGCTGCCGGAGATGTAGCTTTTCACCTGTTTGCCGGTGGCGGGCAGGAACCACTCCACCTGCATGTTGTAAATTTTATTCTCGGCAAAGAGCCTGCGGAGGATGGCCACGGCTTTTTCACATTCCTTGCCGGGGTTGGGCACCAGGACGCGGCCCGTGGCCTTCTCCTCCTCGCCGTCGGTCCTGGCCCAGTTCTGCTCCTCCATCTTGCCGAAGTAGCAGCCCCGGGCATGGATATCGCAGAAAAGCAGGACGCCCCAGGGCCCCACCACCGCGTGGTCCACCCGGGCGGACTCCCCGCCGGCGGAGACGGTCACGTCCCGCAGGACCTTCCAGCTCCGGAGGGCGCCCAGCTTTTTCAGGGCGCGGTGCACCTTGCCCTTGGTCATATCGCTTTTGAAGTAGCTGATGTACGCGCGTATCAGCACAAAGGCCAGCACAAGCACACAGGCGGCTAAAACGGCCCAGTAAAAAAGACTGCCCGCCGAATAGGTGTTACCAAATAATTCCACGTCCAGATTCCTCCATCGTTCCTTCTGAAAAGTCCCGGCCGCGCCGGGCGGTCCGGCCTCTGTCCGGCCCTGTATTTACCGCTGATCAGATAGGTACTATTGTAGCACAAGTTGCCGTTTTTGCAAACGGTCTGCGTCCTCTCCGGCTCCTGCTCCAGGTAAACAAATCTTAAACAATGTCTGAACAAGTTCCCCCTTTCTTGACACCCGTCCCCTTTGCGGGTAAAATATGTGTACATACACCGTCCCATGGGGACAGGCAGTTCCACGGGAAAGGGGGCCGCGCTTTGCAGAGATTTCTCCTCGTCATGGCCTGTATCATTGTGGCCATTATTTTTGCTCTCCAGGGCTTTGCCCCCCAGTATTCCCTCCCCACCGCCGACGATCTCCAGGCAGGAGGGCAGGAGATCAGCACCGACGCCCCCGAGCAGGCCCTGGCGGAGATCTACTTCGATGTATCCATCATGGGGGTGGAGGAAGCCACGCCCCAGCGGCTGGAAACTGATTTTGGCATCGACCCCTCCATTTATTATTCCTGTGTGGGGCGGTACACCGATGGCCGGTTCGGCATTGCCGACGTCATTATGCTCAGCCCCCGCCCCGGCTATGAGGACGAAGTCCGCGAGGCCCTCCAGACCATCAAACTCTCCCGGATGAGCCTCTTCCGGAACTACGACATCTATAACTCCTACGAACTGGCCGAAAACGGCGCCATCTTCCAGCGGGGAGATTACTACATCCTCACCATGATCGACAACGAGGAAGCCGTCCGGGAGATCATCGAGTCCTACATCCCCCGCTGACGGGGAGCCCATATTTCAAAAACCGCCGGGCGCCTTCGGGCGTCCGGCGTCTGTCAAAGGAGCGTTCTGTTATGATTTGTATCCAAAACGGCACCCTGCACGACGCTGTCCATCCCCAGCCCTACCAGGCGGACATCCTGGTGGAAAACGGAAAGATCGCCAGAATCGGCGCCGGTCTGGAGGTTCCCGCAGGCTGCCGGGTCATCGACGCCTCCGGCAAGATGGTCTACCCCGGCTTTGTGGAGGCCCACTGCCACATCGGCCTGGACGGCAGCGGCATCGGCTTTGAGGGCACCGATTACAGCGAATTCAACGACATCTTCAGCCCCCAGCTGAGGGCCATCGACGGGATCCAGCCCATGGACCCCGCCTTCCGGGAGGCGGCTGAGGCAGGCGTCACCACCGTCTGCACCGGCCCCGGCTCCTCCAACGTCCTGGGCGGACAGTTTGCCGTCATCAAAACCGTGGGCAAACGGGTGGATAAAATGATCGTCAAAGAGAACGCTGCCATGAAGTGCGCCTTTGGCGAGAATCCCAAGCGGTGCTACAAGGACAAAGGCAACTCCTCCCGTATGTCCACCGCCGCCAAGCTGCGGGAGGCCCTGTTCCGCGCCCGGGAGTACCAGGCAAAGCTGGCGGCCGCGGGAGACGACATCACCAAACAGCCCGCCTTTGACATCAAGCTGGACGCGCTGCTCCCCGTCCTCCGGGGGGAGATCCCCCTGAAGGCCCATGCCCATCAGGCCGACGATCTGTTTACCGCCCTGCGCATTGCCAGGGAATTCGGGGTGCGCATCACCCTGGAGCACGTCACCGAGGGCCACCTGGTGGCCGACGAGCTGGCGGCGGAAAATGTCCCCCTGGCGGTGGGCCCCTCCCTGACCCACGCCACCAAGTTCGAGCTGCGCAACAAGACCTTTGCCACCCCCGGCATCCTGGCCAAGGCGGGCTGCCAGGTCTCCATCATCACCGACTCCCCCGTCATCCCCCAGTCCTATCTGCCCCTCTGCGCCGCCCTGGCCGTCAAGAGCGGGATGGATGAGTTTGACGCCCTGCGGGCCATCACCATCAATGCCGCCCGCCACATCGGCGTGGAGGACCGGGTGGGCTCTCTGGAGGAGGGCAAGGACGCCGACATCGTCATCATGGACGGCTCCTGCTTTGACGTCGCCTCCATGGCGGAGCAGGTTCTCATAAACGGCGAGATCATCTGACAGGGCATACGGATACATAAAAAAATCCCCGCGACATCCGCCGCGGGGATTTTTGGGCCTGGTGGCGACTGCGGCGGCTTTGGCCGCCGCAGCTTCATTTTGCAGTGGGATTACTGGATCTCGATCCGCTTAGCGGCGGGCTGTACGGCCTCCGCCTTGGGCAGCTCCAGCTCCAGCACACCGTTTTTGTAGTTGGCCTTGATGCCGTCCACCTTGATGCCGGAGACGTCGAAGCTCCGCATAAAGGAGCCGTAGGTGCGCTCCCTGCGGACAAAGGAGTCCTTGTCCTTCTCTTCCTTTTCAGCATTGTGCTCGGCGCTGATCACCAAGCGGTCGCCATCCAGGTCGATGCGGATGTCCTCTTTGTCAAAGCCGGGCAGCTCAGCCTGAAGCAGGTATTTGTCGCCTTTGTCCAGCACATCGGTGCGGATGGCGGAAAAGCCTGCGTCCAGATTGCCAAAGAAGCTCTTTTCCATCTGGTCGAAGTAATCGGTCAAATTTCTTTCCTTGCGTCCAAAGGGCATGAGTTCAAACATACAAATTCCTCCTTCATTATTTGGGGGCTCCCCCTCCGGAGCGGATGGGGGAACCGGTCGCTGTACGTTTTCTTGTCGGGGCTCTTTTTCCTTTCGACGCCTTTATTATATCCGGGCGGTGTTACAAAACAAGGCATAAAATATGTCCAAAATGTAAAAATTAGCACTCTATATCACAGAGTGCTAATCCAATAAATTCAAATGCTTCATGGTCCGCCGCAGCGCCTGCGCTTCATGCACCGGCCCAAAGGAACTGCGCGCCGCCCAACAGGCGGGCAGTTCCCCGTTCCCCAGGGAAGGCGTATGCTATTTGGGTGAAGAACGCAGGCCGCCCGGGCAAAAAACGGCGGGCGCGCCCGGGGCCGTCTGCCATATTATTCCCTTCCGGAGCCGAGCGGCAGTTACGGCTTGGTGTTTCGGGTCCTGCCGCCCAGCAGCACCCGGGCGGCCAGGGGCGCT
Organism: Bacillota bacterium; assembly: GCA_023451415.1. Taxonomy (GTDB): domain Bacteria; phylum Bacillota; class Clostridia; order Oscillospirales; family Ruminococcaceae; genus Angelakisella. Next base: position 9,636 of record JAEXZK010000293.1, read on the forward strand.
TTTACGCCAATGGCCTCCTTGGGGCACATCTCCTGGCAGCAGTAGCAGCGGATGCACCGGTCATACCGGTACCGGGGCGGGTCTCCCCGCTTTTTCCCGGGGAGCAGGGCCTTCCCCTCCACCGGGCAGCTCTGGACGCAGACGCCGCAGCCCACGCACCGCTCCTTTTTGATGTAGGGCTTCTTCTGCACCAGACGGAGGAGGTTCCGTCCCCTGCCGCCCCGGTCGGGGGGCACAGGGTCCCGGCAGACGTCAAAATCCGCCTTGCCCCAGCGGGAGGCGGCCTCTTCCACCGTCATACGGCCCTGGGGCGTGAGAACCGCAATTTCCTCCGGCCGCCAGCGGCCTATTCCTGCCCTCTCCCCCGCCAGGTTGGTGGGGACCAGGGTCGGGTCCAGATGCATCAGGGCGCACATGACGCTGTCCAGGGCCACCGGGTCTGTGGAAAACAGGAGGACCCCCATCTTCACCGGATCGCCGCCGGCGGGGCCGTTGCCCTCCATGGCCACAATGCCGTCCATGATGTGCAGCCTGGGCCGGAGCAGCAGGTGGAGGTCGGCCAGCATCCCGGCAAAGGAGGCGGCGTCGGAGTACCTGGCGTGGCCCAGGCCCTTTTCCAGGCCATGGATGCACCCATACAGGTTTTTGACGGCGCCGGTCACCCGCTGGAGGGCGTGGGTCTTCATCTTGGGCAGGCTGATGATGGCCCCGGCGTCCGCCGCACCGGGGCAGAGAACGAAGCTTTGGCAGGAGCCGCCCTGGGGGAATTCCACTGTCCGGCCATGGTCAAAATCCGCCGGAGAGATGCCCAGCGCCCGGGCCGCTTCCCCTATGCCGCAGGCCTCGGCCACCCGGGCGGGGCTGTCCGCCACAGGGTTTCCCGGGGAGTCGCCGTAGGAAAGATCGGTATACCCCCGCTCCTTCAGCGCCTCCCCCACCGCCCGGAAAACCACCGGGTGTGTGGTGATCGCCTTCTCCGCCGGGGCGTGGCGGAGGAAGTTAGGCTTGAGGAGGATCTTCTGCTCCTTGGGGCCAAGCTCGCCTTCCGGGCCCAGGAGGCAGAGGCCCGTCTCCACCGCGGCCCTGACCCGGGGCGGGTCGTAATCCCCGCAGGGCACCAGGGCCACCCTGCTTTGCAGCTTTTCCATCAGGCGTCCCCCTCCCGGGTGTCACGGACATATTCCCCGGTGGCCTCGTCGATGTGCCGGAGGCCCCGGTAGTCCCAGGTAGAGCGGGAAAGGCCCCGTTTTTCCAGGGCGCGGCCCGTGAGGCTGGCCGCCAGGGCATAGGCCACCGCAAAGGTGGGCACGCCGACGATCATCCCCACAAAGCCCATCACCCCGCCAAAGAGGAGGATGGCAAAGAGGACCCAGAAGCTGGAGAGGCCCGTGCTGTCCCCCAGGATCTTGGGGCCCAGGATGTTGCCGTCAAACTGCTGGAGCAGGAAAACAAAGATGATAAAATACAGGCATTTCAGGGGGTCGGCCAGCAGGAGGATAAGGGCCGAGGGGATAGCGCCGATGAAGGGGCCGAAAAAGGGAATGATGTTGGTGACGCCCACGATCACGCTGATGAGCATCACATAGGGCATGTTCAACAGGCTCATCCCCACAAAGCAGATGATGCCGATGATGAGGGAATCCAGGAGTTTGCCGATGATGAAGCCGCCAAACACCTTGTGGACAAAGCGCAGGTTGTCCAGGGCCAGGTTGCCCTTGGCGGCCCCCAGACAAGCGTAAATGATCTTTTTGCCCTGGGCGGCAAAGGTCTCCTTGCCAGCCAGGACATATACCGTGACGATGATCCCGATGATCATATCCATAAAGAAGGAAAGGGTCCCGATGATCCCGCTGGACACCTGTCCCACCAGCTTTTCCACGCTGGGCATCAGGTCCGTCTCCACCCAGCCGGAGACAAAGGCCACCGCCTTGTCATAAATCCCCAGGGCCGTCTCCTCCCACTGGGGATTGTCCGCCAGCAGGTTTTCGATCCACAGGGCCAGGTTCTCGGCGTTGCGGGGGAGGCTGTCCACAATGCCCTTGATGCTGACGGCCACCTGGGGCGCCACCATGGCCAGAAGGCCGCCCACCGCCAGGGCGGCCAGGAGCATGGTCACGCAGATGGCGGCGCCTTTGGCCAGGGAGGCGGGGCGGCTGAGGCGGCCATGCCTGTCCCAGCGGCGGAGGAACCCGGCGAAGCCCCTGCTGAACCGGTTGTAGACGGGGGTGAGAAGGTATGCCATCACCACGCCGTAAATGATGGGACGCAGGATACTCATCAGCTTGGCCAGCGCGCCCGCCACCCGGTCCGCCTGAAAGATCAGGAAGAAAAAGAGGATGCTGAAGGCGATGACCCCACAGGCGGTGAGCCCCCACCAGAGATATTTGTTCGGATGCTTCATAATCAAACCGTCCGTAAACCGCGGACCGTGGACGCGCCTGCCGCGGCGCCGCTTTTCCGGCAAGCGGCGCGCCGATTTTTGGTGATTGTGCAATTCCACAGGAATCCCCCCATTCGTGGAAGGATTCTTGGTTCCATTATAGCATAAATTTGGGGGCAATTGTGTTATAATTGGAGCATTCCATGCTAATTCGTATAAAAGGAGTCCTTCCCATATGAAAATCTACCGACAGCTGGCCATCCTCTTTGCCATCTGCCTGGCCGGCAGCGGACTTTCGGCCCTGCTGCCCTTCCCCTTTCCCGCCAGTGTGGCCGCCATGCTCCTGCTCCTTATCTTTTTTGCCCTGGGGCTGCTGAAGGTGGAATCCGTGGCGGAGAGCGCCGATTTCTTTCTGGGCACCATGGCCATGCTTTTCATCCCCTCCACCGTGGGGCTTCTGGAATCCCTGGGGGCGATCAAGGATATCCTCCTGCCCCTGGTCATCATTTGTATCGTCTGCACCGTCTTTACCTTTCTGGCCGCCGCGGGGGCTGCCAGCCTGGTGATACGCCTCCAGCAGGGCGGCAAAAAAGGAGGCCAGGACCATGGATGAGCTGCTGTACAACCCCTTTTTCGGCATTTCCGTCACCCTGGCCGCCTATTGCGCGGGCGGCTGGCTCTGCCGCCGGATCAAGGGGCCCCTGGCCAACCCCCTGATCCTTGGCTCCGTCCTGGTCATCCTCTTCCTGCTGGCCACCGGCATCCCCATGGAGGCTTATTTGGCCGGGGCGGACCTGATCACCCTGCTCCTCCCCCTGGCCACTGCGGTGCTGGCCGTCTCCATCTACCGCAACCGGCGGCTGCTGGGGGCAAACCTTCTGCCCGTGCTGGCCGGCTGCCTGGCGGGGGCTGTCACCTCGGTGGTCAGCGTCCTGGCCCTCAGCCGCCTCTTTGGCCTCGACCAGGCCGTCACCGCCTCCCTCCTTCCCAAGTCTGTCACCACCCCCATCGCCCTGGAGCTCTCCCAGACCCTGGGCGGCATCCCCTCCCTCACCGTGGTGGCGGTGATCCTCACCGGGACGCCGGGGATCGTTATCGCCCCCCTGCTCATCAAGTGGCTGCGCCTGCGCAACCCGGTGGTCATCGGCCTGGCCATGGGCACTTCCGCCCATGCCATTGGCACATCCAAGGCTGTGGAAATGGGAGAAATCCAGGGGGCCATGAGCGGCATCGCCATCGGCATCACCGGCATTTTTACCGTCATCATCGCCCTGATCTTCTTTTGAGCTCCGGGTGCAGGGCCTCCTGCGCCGGTGTGTATCCCAAAAGCTGCGGGCGGGATGTCATGGGGCTCTTCCCTCACTGTCAGCAGCGGCCTGAAACAGCCGGTCTTGCCCTGTTTTGCGGCAAAAAAGCGTCCCTTCCTCCGGGAAGGGACGCTTTTTTACAGGCTGCACGCCCCCATACGCAGGGGCAGCGGCAAGTGTAAGGGGCTCCGTATATGCCGCATTGCGGCCCTTTGCATATCCCCGCGTCCCGCAGGCCCCGCCCTCCGGCGGCCTTACAGCGGGGGCCGGCCGGGCTTTGCCTCAATGGTCGGGCACAGGCCCCGGGAGGATGCCGGTGTCTGTCAAAACTTCCGCCCGCCGCCGCCGTGGCTCCGTCCACTGCTGGAGCGGTGGGTGGTGCTGCGGCCCGAAGGTCTTCCCCCGGAGCGGCTCCCCGAGGAAGGGGGCGGGTCGCTGCGTATCTGCCGCTGGGTCAGGGTCTGGTGGAGGAAGGTGTCCTCCCGGCGGGAGAGGGCCATCCGGATCTTTTCCCGGTAGGGGTAGCGGTAGGAGCCTATGCGCAGGCGGTACTTGGCCGTGACGCCGGCGCAGGCCGCGCCCCCGGCGCCCAGGGATATCCCTCCGAAGAGAAGGAGCTGCCCGGCGCTGACGCTGCGGTAAGGGGCGACCTTCCCCGTTTCTTCATCATACCGGTGCTGGTTGGGGTCGATGTCCGCCAGCGCCCAGCGCTCCGCCCCCTGGACAAAGCTCATGGCCGCCGCCTCATAGTCCCCCGAAGCCAGCCCGTTGTAGGCATCGTCCAGAATGTCCTGGACGCGGTCGTCATTGATGTGGTCCACCGCCTTGCCATAGGTGGAGATCCAGGCCTCCCGGTTGTCCATGTCGATGAGGAAAAGCAGGCCGTCATCCCCCAGGTCTTTGCCGATGGCGTTATCGTCGTAGAAGTCGTCGGCATACTCCCTGGCGGTCCTGCCGCCGGCGTCGCCGGTGGTCACCACCGCCATATCCAGGCCGGTGGACCGGATCGCTCCGGCCAGGGCATCTTCCAGGCTCTGGGCCCCCTGGGCGGAAAAGAGCCCTGCCTGATCAAAGACCCTCTGGCCCTCTGTCCCCGCCGCCATGGCGGCGGACCATCCCATGGCCCCCAGCAGAAGCGCCGCCAGCAGGAGAGAAATCCATCGTCTCACAGCAGCCACCCCCCTAAGCTCAGGATGGCAAAGAGGGGCAGGGCCACGGCGGCAAAGAGGGCCGCCAGACGCTTCCCGTCCACCGGCAGCTCGCCGCAGACTTTGCCGGTCTGTCCGTTCATGGCGTAATAATAGATTTTGCCGCCCCGGCCCTTGTAGGTAAGGACCCACACCGGCAGCAGGATATAATGCCAGTCCGCCTTTACAACGTCGGCGTCCAGGCGGCTGGGGACGACGGCGGCATAGCCCGGGGCGCTTTCCCGCAGGAGAGTCTCGGAATATTCCCGGGCCTCCCCGGCCACCTCCTGCTCCACCTGTTCCTTATCCACGTCCCGCTTTTCCGCCTGGAAGCCGGAGAGATACCCCATCTGAAAGTCCTTGGCTGCCGAGCCGTTAAAGGGGAGAATCCCTTCCACCAGCTTCCGGTTGGCCTTTTGCAGGGCGTTTCGGACGATCTCTTCAAAGACCAGCCGTCCTTCCCTGGCCACCCGATAGTGGCGGGTCTCGGTGTATTCCGTATTGCCGGCGCGCCAGGTGCGCACCTGGGTCCCGGTGCCCTCCAGGACCCCATGGATGTCGAAGTCCGCCGTCCAATAGGGGAAGTAAACGCCGCTGATCTTTTCAATCTGCTGCTTGGAGAAAAAAGCCCGGGGGACGAACCACTTTTTCCCGGCCCATTCCAGGAAATCCGACACCGCTCTCTCCCGTTCCACTGCAAAGGGAATCACCTTGTCGGGGGCGTATTCGCCCTGGAGGCGGCCTTCCAGCACCACCGGGTTGTGGCAGTAGTAGCAGAAGGTGGCGGCGGTGGTCTCGTCGGTAACCACCTCAGCCCCACAGCTGGGGCAGCGGTAGACCACGGCGTAATGCTCCTGGGCAGAAGCCTCACCGGGCCCTGGGGCCCCGGCCGCCTCCGGTTCCGGGGCCGGCTGGCGGTCCTCCTGCTCCCTGGCGGGGGCAAGGCGGTCCAGCTCCTCTTCGGTAAAATGGCTGCCGCAGTACTCGCAGCCAAAATCCTGGGCCTGGGGATCAAAGATCAGACCGCCGCCGCAGTTGGGACATTTGTATGTAACAACAGCCATAAACTGGTTCTCCTCATGATTCCGCGTATTGCGCTCCCGGGGATGGCCAATGTTATTTCACGTCCTCGGGGCCGATGGGATCGCCGCACTCGGGGCAGAACTTGGGCAGAGGCTTGTGAGGGTCCGGCTCATAGCCGCACTTGCTGCACTTGACCCCCTGGGCCGGGCGGGGCTTGCCGCATTCGGCGCAGAACTTGCCCTCGTTGCCGGCATAGCCGCAGGCGCAGGTCCACTTGCCGGAGGCCGACGGGCGGGGCTTGCCGCACTCGGCGCAGAACTTGCCGCTGTTGCCGGCATGGCCGCAGGCACAGGTCCACCCCTCCGCGGCGGGCGCGGGAGCGGAAGCCGGGGCCGCCTGCTGCTGCCGGGCCATCTGTGCCTGGTTGCCCTGGCTGGCCGCACCCACAAATCCGCCGCCGGCCTGCATGCCCATGCCCATGCCCATAAATCCGGCCATGCTGCCGCCCGCGTTGGAGCCGGCCGCTTCCATTCCCCGGGCCACGGCGCCCTGGACATACCCCTCCCGGACCCCGGGGTCGCTGAGCATGGCGCCCTGGTTGCGCATGTTGATCAGCTTCTGGGATTCCTCATCGTAGGAGATGCTGGCGATACCCACCGACCGGATCTCCATGCCCCGGCTCTGCCGCCAGTCCTCATCCAGGATGGTGGACATGTACTTGCTCAACTCCCTGCCCTTGGAGGGGACAAAGGAGATGCGCACCCCGTCGGCGGACATCTGGTTGATGGCTGCCTGGAGGGCCTCCATAAACTCGGCCAGATACTGCTCGTTGATGTCGTCGATGTTCACCCGGTCCTTGTTCCGGGGGATGGCTTCGGAATAGAAGAGCACGGGGTCGGTGACCTTGATGGAGTAGTTGCCGTGGGCCCGGAGAAACAGCTCCGAATTGTAGAAGCTGTCAAAATAGTTGATGGGGCTCCGGGTGCCGAACTTGATGCCCTTGATCTCCTGGAGGTTGACGTAGTAGACCTTCTGGGAGGTGGGGGTGACGCCGCTGAACTTGACCCGCTCCAGAGACTCCCGGAGAGCGTCCCCAAACTGACCGTTAAACAAGGACGGCAGGGAGGAATTGCTGACGGTGTAATAGCCCTCCTCGGCGGTGTAATCCACGATTTTGCCGCCGTCCACCAGCATCATGAACTGGTTGGGGTAAACATGGATCACCGAGCCGTTGGAAACGGTGTCCGCGGTGCCCTTCAGGTTCTGGCTGCGGGAATCGCCCCTGCGCACCTTGACCCCCCGCGCAAAGACAGTGCTGTCGCCCATGTCGTCAGGCTCAAAGACCTCCAGCCACTGGTCAGCCAGGGAACCTCCCACGGCGCTTGCAATCGCTTTGATAATGCCCATAATACAAAACTCCTTTCAGCAGAAGCAGATTTTCAGAGGAAGCGGCCTCTCATCCCAGGGCCTCCCGGAAGCCCTGGAAGGACCAGACCCGCAGGTTCAGCTCTGTTACGGCGGTGCCGCAGTATTCGCACCGCTTGGCCCCCAGCCCGGTGACCGGGGCGCCGCAGTTGGGGCAGCTGAGGCCCACGCCCTCCCCGCCGGACGTCCCCGCCCGGACAGGGTCCTGTATATACGCCAGCTCCATGTCATACTTGGTCTGGACAGGCAGCTCCCGGGAGCCGGAGACCACCTCTCCCCCGCGCTCATCCCACCGGAGGCAGCCCACCGCCATCTGGATAGTGATGGTGCAGGAGCCCGCCTCCTTGGTGTAGGCGGCGATCTCGGTGCGGTGGATGCGGATGTCCTCATACCGCCTGCGGACGCCCCGGGCCCGGTCGTCACGGATGGCCATCTCTACCTGCCGCCGCAGTTCCGGGGAGGCTCCGGCCAGAGGCGTCATGTCCTGGCTGCCGATGGCCAGCAGCGCCTCTTTGAGAAGGCTTTCGGCCATGGCCCGGAACTGCTCCCATCCAAACTCTGGAAAATCCCGCTGGATCCGGGGCAGGCAGACGCCGGTCATGGCGGAAACCGACTTTGGGGTTTCCGAAAGGCGCCTGGCCTGCTCCGCGAGCCCCCGGGCCAGGGTATCGGCGCCCAAAGCGCGGGAAACATCGCGCACCCGCCTGCCGATATGCACCACCGTGTAAACCGCGCCGCCCACCGCCACCGCCAGAAAAATCAACAGCAGCAGCCAGTCGTAAGCACTCAAAGATATCCCCTCCATTCAGGGCTTGCTTGAAAACCGAAAATTCACCGGATTTTTTGCAAACAGCCGATAAATGCAAAGCAAACTTGCAGGAATCCCGCCGGATTCCCGGGCTTTCCCTTTATCAATCGAGGGGCGTTTTGATCTTCCAAACAGCCTCCGAATAAAAGCCGAATTCATTATAGTATAAAACGCGCAAAATATCCAGTTCTCCGGTTCGTTTTTGGGGGCGGGACATCGTTTAAAAGGCGCGGGCCTGCCCGGCCCGCGCCTTTCACGTTATTCCATCCTGCCCCATTTCATTTCCCGCCTCTGGGAATCGTATTTTTTCCGCTTGGCTGTCACCTGGCTGGGGATGATCTTCCAAACGGCGGTGACCGCCAGGCTTGCTGACACTTCCGCCTCAAAAGCCTCCATATGACCGGGGACATGGCGGCGGCAGAGCAGCTCCAAGACGCGTTTTTTCTCCTCATCACCGGTCACCTCTTCGGCCCTGCCCCGGACCACCGCCGATTCGTACTCGGTGCTGAATTCATCGGACAGGATATGGGTATCCCCCACCGCCGTCAGGCAGACTCTGGGGTCGCGGCGGAGATTGCCGGTGCGGCGGCCCTCCCGTGCGCAGTGGAAAAATATTTTTTCCCCATCGCAGACAATGGTCACCGGCACGCAGTAGGGCGCGCCATCCTCATCCGTTGTAGCCACCATGGCAAATTCGCACTTGTTCAGGACCATCCAAGCAAAATCCTCGCTCATTTCCCGCTCTTTTCTTCTCATCCCTTCAGTTCCTTTCCCAAATTTCTGTGGTTTCTTTGGTATGTTTTGTTCCCCCGGGGCAGGAGGAAACGGGGCCGCTCCATCTACGGGCTCCCGTCGTCTGTTGCCGGCCCTGCCGCCCCTATCGAGGTATCCCCGCGGCAATGCGGTTTTTGGCACGCTTCGGCCGGGCACAGCAAAAATATGGATACCTTCGGCATATATGGTCATACCGTCAACGGACATGGGGAGCGTATCGCATTTAATGTGCAAACTATTTTTGCCGACATCCCGGGGCAATTG